>JBBKVJ010000058.1:0-11927 GCA_037968375.1 Paracoccaceae bacterium
CGGTGGCGCAGACTGCGCCACCGGGCGAGCGTGGCGCCGCGCATTCCGAGGCTTTCGATCAACTCGGCCTCGCCCAACAGGCCATGACCCAGACGATGCGCCTGGGCGCCTGTGTCGGCAGCCTTTGCCAGAGGCTGTCTTGTGCGCCAGCGGTTCAGCATCGTGACGGCGATCAGAACGCTGCCGCCGCCAAGGGCCAGAAGGCCAAGCTCGGTGTGGAACAGAAAGATCGCGGCCAGAAAGATCGGCGCCCAGGGCATGTCGAACAGCGCCAGCAACACCGGCGAGGCGTAGAGACGCTGCATCGCGTCGAGATCGGGAATTGCTGTCAGTGCCAGCGGATCGCCGGGCCGGGCGGTGGCGCGTTTGAGGCAGGCTGTCAGGACGCGGGCGTCAAGCACGGTCTGAAACCGCTCGGCCGCGCGGGCCATCAGGCGGGATCGTGCGTGGTCGAGAACGCCCATCATCAGGAACAGGAAGGCGACCAAAGCGAAGAGTGCGGTCAGCGTCTCGCGCGAGTTGCTGGCCAGCACACGGTCGTAGACCTGCAGCATGAACAAGGGGCCGGTCAGCATCAAAAGGTTGACGAAGGCCGAGAACACGAAGGCCGCGGCGAAGATGCCGCCCAAGGTGGAACGCGCCGCGCGTAGTTCGGCCAGCCCGGTTTTGGTGTCGTCATCTGTCACGGTGGATCGCACCCCTGTCATCCAGTCCAGCAGAGCCACCCTAGAGCAAAGAGGTATACGATTCCTGAGGAAGCATTTTGCGGCGACAAGAATGCGTCGGCCGGGTCAGAACAGGACCGGCATCAACACGCACGCTGTGATTGTAACGTCGGTTCAGACGGTAATCCGACCCGCAAAACACTTGCGAAGAAACGGAAAGCAGGGATATCGTGCCGTCAGCTATGCCTCGCGGCGAGATTAGTCGCCGCGCTCACAGTCGCATCGTTATGCAAATCAACTGGAGATTCCCATGAAGCTAAAATCTGCCCTGCTGACCACTGTCAGCGTCTGCTCGATGGTTCTGGCCCCGATTGCGCATGCGCAGTCGATGGACGAAATGGTTGCCGCTGCCACCGCCGAAGCCCGCCTGACGACCATCGCCCTGCCGCATGACTGGTGCGGGTATGGTGCGGTGATCGACGGCTTCAAGGCGAAGTATCCGGGGATCGAGGTCAACGAGTTGAACCCCGACGCCGGTTCTGCTGACGAGGTTGAGGCGATCCGTGCCAACAAGGACAACAAGGGCCCGCAGGCGCCGGACGTCATCGACGTCGGCCTGTCTTTCGGCCCCTCGGCGATGGCCGAAGGCCTGCTGCAGCCCTACAAGGTCGCCACCTGGGATACGATCCCGGACGGCGCCAAGGATGCCGACGGCAACTGGTATGGCGATTATTACGGCGTGATGGCGTTTATCGTGAACAAGGACATGATCGATAATGTGCCGACGTCCTTTGCCGATCTCCTGAAGCCGGAATATGCCGGTGCGGTGGCACTGGCCGGTGATCCGCGCGCCTCGAACCAGGCGATCCTGGCGGTGATGGCCGCCGGTATGGCCCGCGGTGCCGAGCCGGGCGAGGCTGCCGCCAAGGCCGGTCTGGAGTTCTTTGCCGAACTGAACGCCGCTGGCAATTTCGTGCCGGTGATCGGCAAGGCCGGGACACTGGCGCAAGGCACCACGCCGATTGTCATCCAGTGGGATTACAACGCGCTGGCGTCGCGCGATACGCTGGCCGGCAACCCGCCGGTTGACGTGATCGTACCGTCGGATGCGGTTCTGGCCGGGGTCTATGTGCAGGCGATCAGCGCCTATGCGCCGCAGCCGAACGCCGCCAAGCTGTGGATGGAGTACCTGTATTCCGACGAGGGTCAGCTGGGCTGGCTGGCTGGCTATTGCCACCCGATCCGGTTCAACGATCTGGCGGCCAAGGGCGCTATTCCGCAAAACCTGATGGACGCTCTGCCGCCGGCCGAGGCTTATGAGGCTGCCGTGTTCCCGACGCTGGAGCAGGTCGATGGCAACAAGAAAGTCGTTGTCGAGGGCTGGGACAGCATCGTTGGTGCCAACGTCGAATAAGCCCGTCTGCAAAGAATGGGTCATACGTCCCCCGGACCACCCGGGGGACGTAAATTTAAGGGCGGGGGCGAATGGCGGGGCAAAGGGCATGGCAAAGACAGGCGTTACGCTGGGTCGGGCTGGTGCCGTTCCTGACCTTTACCGGCCTGTTTTTGATCCTGCCCACGCTTTACATTGTCGTCGGCGCGTTTCGCACGCCTGAGGGCAGTTTTACGTTCGACAACATCATCGGTTTGAACACCGCCTCGATCCGCAGTGCCTATTGGGTGTCGCTGAAGATCAGTTTCATGTCCGCACTGCTGGGCTGTCTGATCGGCTTTGCGATGGCCGCCGCGATCACTCTGGGCGGGGTCTCAAAACGCGTCAAAGGCCCGCTGCTGACATTCTCCGGGGTCGCGTCGAATTTCGCCGGGGTGCCGCTGGCCTTTGCGTTCATCGCGACGATCGGACCTGCCGGACTGATCACCATGTATCTGCGCACCGAGTGGGGCATCAATCTGCGCATGTATGGCTGGAACCTGCTGTCGACCCAGGGCCTGATCATCACCTATCTGTTCTTCCAGATCCCGCTGATGATCCTGATCATCACGCCCGCCCTGGAAGGCCTGAAGCGGGAATGGCGCGAGGCGGCGGATATTCTGGGCGCGACGCGGCTGCAATACTGGCGGATGGTGGCGCTGCCGATCCTGTTTCCGTCGATCCTTGGCACCATGGCCTTGTTGTTCGCCAACGCCTTTGGCGCCGTTGCCACGGCCATCGCGCTGACCGGCCCGTCGCTGAACATCGCGCCGATCCTGCTTTATGCGCAGATCAGGGGCGATGTGCTGGGCAGCCCGAACCTGGGCTATGCGCTGGCCTTCGGCATGATCGTCATCACCGGCGCGGCGAACACGGTCTACATCGTCTTGCGGCTGCGCGCCGAGAGGTGGCTGAAATGAGCCGCTTCATGGCCTGGACGGCAATCATCCTGGGCTGCATCTATTTCATCCTGCCGATGATCGGCATGGCCGAGTTCTCGCTGTCGATGCGGCGCGGGGTCTATTCGCTGGATGCCTACCGCGTGGTGCTGGCGGACCCGGTGTTTCAGGCGACGTTCAGCTATTCGGTGATCATGGCGCTGTTCACCATCGGCTTTGGCGTTCTTCTGGTGGTGCCGACCGCCTATTGGGTGCAGCTGAAGATGCCCGAGATGCGACCCGTGGTGGAATTCATCACGCTTTTGCCGCTGGTCATCCCCGCCATCGTCGTCGTCTTCGGCTATATCCGGCTGTACAACACCAGCAGCTGGCTGCCGATGACGGGTTCGGTGACCGGAACCAATATCCTGTTGATGTTCGGATATGCCACGCTGGCGCTGCCCTATATGTACCGCGCGGTCGACACCGGGCTGCGCACGATCGACGTCGCCACGCTGACCGAGGCGGCGCAGTCGCTGGGCGCCGGCTGGTTGCGGATCATCGTGACGCTGATCCTGCCCAATGTTCTGGGCGCGGTGCTGTCCGGCGCGTTTCTGACCTTCGCCATCGTGATCGGCGAATTCACCATGGCGGCCTTGCTGGACCGGCCCGCCTTTGGCCCCTACATGCAGCTTTTGGGCGCCAATCGGGCCTACGAACCGGCGGCGCTTGCGGTCATTGCCTTCGCCATCACCTGGGTCTGCATGGGCCTGATCCAGACGGTTTCGCGGCTGTCCAAACACAAGAGAGCGCAGCACTGATGGCGTTTCTGGATATTTCCCACCTTGATAAGTCGTTCGGCCCATTCCGGGTGGTCAAGGATTTCAGTCTTGCCATCGAGAAGGGCGAGTTCGTGTCGCTGCTGGGGCCATCGGGCTGTGGCAAGACGACAGTCCTGCGCATGGTTGGCGGGTTCGAGGCGCCATCGGCGGGGACCATCCTTATCGACGGCGTCGATGTTGTCGGGCTGCGGTCGAACCAGCGCAACATCGGCATGGTGTTTCAGGCCTATGCGTTGTTCCCGAACCTGACTGTCGCGCAGAACGTGGCGTTCGGTCTGAAAGTCGCGGGTGTCGACAAGCACGAGACGGCGGAACGGGTCAGCGAGATGCTGGCGCTGATCGGTCTGTCCGATCTGGGCACGCGGTTTCCGTTCCAGCTGTCGGGCGGGCAGCAGCAGCGCGTCGCACTGGCCCGCGCGCTGGCGGTGCGGCCCAAGGTTCTGTTGCTGGACGAGCCTTTGTCGGCGCTGGATGCAAAGATCCGCGCCAGTCTGCGCCGCGAGATCCGCGAGATTCAGCAACGGCTGGGGATCACCACGATCTTTGTCACCCACGATCAGGAAGAGGCGCTGTCGATGTCGGACCGCGTCGTCGTCATGACCGGCGGCAAGGCCGACCAGATCGGCACCCCGTTCGAGATCTACAACCACCCGTCCACGCGCTTTGTCGCGGGCTTTGTCGGCACGCTGAACACGTTTGACGCGACGGTGACCGACCCCGCGATCGGGGCCGTCATGCTGGGCGATACCGCATTGGTGCTGAACCGCGCGATCCGGGCGCAGAAGGGGGCGGTCGTCACGCTGGCCCTGCGCCCGGAATCGGCGACGCTGGGACCGGGCGAGCCGGGGGATGTGACCTTGACCGGCCGCATCGAAGAGGTGCAGTTTCTGGGTGCGATCATCCGCATCACCGCAGATGTCGGTGGACAGAACCTGACGCTGGACACCTTCAACCGGACAGATATCCCGCCGCCAGCCATCGGCAGCGACATGGCGATAAGCCTGCCGACCAGCAGCATGGTTGTGTTGGTCGAATAGAGGCCGCTGACGGTACGTCTGCAGCGTCGCGGCAAAACGGAGGATCACCTTGCAAGACCCTAATGTCGCGCTGTTCGTCTTGCACATCGCGGGTGCCGCCGCGCTGCTGATCTGGTCGGTGCGGCTAGTGCGCACCGGGGTCGAGCGCGCCTTTGCGTTGCAACTGCGGCTGTGGCTGCGCCGGTCGAGCGAAAGCCGTCTGCTGGCCGGGTTGACGGGCATGATTTCGGCAATGTTGCTGCAAAGCTCGACCGCAGTGGCGATCCTGGTATCAGGCTTTGTCTCGGGCGGCACCATCGCGGCCACGGTGGGTCTGGCGATTTTGCTGGGGGCGGACCTGGGCTCGGCGCTGGTGGTGCAGGTTTTGTTGGTGCGGCAGACATTTCTGGTGCCGCTGCTGCTGCTGGTCGGCGTGGCGCTGTTCTTGCGCAGTCCCGAGCGTCGGGTGCGCCAGATCGGCCGGATCCTGATCGGCTTGGCGCTGGTGTTCGTGTCGCTGGACATGATCCGCGAGGCGACGTTGCCGCTGGTCGACAGTGCCGGTGCGGCCAGCGTAATGCAGTATCTGGGTCGCGACGTGCTGACCGCGTTTCTGATCGGTGCGGTGTTCGCCTGGCTGGTGCATTCCAGCGTTGCGGCGGTGTTGCTGATCGTGACGATGGTGGCACAGGGGCTGCTGCCGCAGAGCGCTGCGGTGGCGATGGTTCTTGGCGCCAATCTGGGCGGCTCGATGATCGCCTATGTGCTGACCTATTCAGCACCGGTCGAAGTGCGGCGGATGATCGTGTCGAACGTCGTTCTGCGCGGCGGAGGTGCGGCGCTGGTGCTGCTTAGCCTGACGCTTGCCGAACCGTCGCTGTCCAGCCTTGGCGGGACCGAGGCGCAGGTCGTCATCAACCTGCATCTGGTGTTCAATCTGGCGCTGGCGCTACTGGCGCTGCCGGTGCTTGGCCCGGTGACGCGGGCTGCAGAGGCGATGATGAAGCCGCGTGTCGATAGCGGCCAGGTGATCGGCCGGATCAGCGCGCTGGACCCGGCCGCCCTGGCGCATCCCGAGCGGGCGCTGTCGTGCACGGCGCGGGAAATTATGCGGATGGGGGAAACCATCGAGGCGATGCTGCGCCTGGCCGACAAGCTGTATCAAAAATGGGACGACGCCACCGCCGCGACCATCGCAGCGCATGACAAATCTGTGCGCAGCACACATCTGGAGGTGAAGCTGTATCTTGCCCGACTGTTCCGGTCCGGGCTGGATGAGGATCTGAGCCGCCGGTCGACGGATCTGTCGAATGTAGCAGTCAATCTTGAGGCGGCCGCCGACATGATCGCGCGGAACCTTGTTGATCTGGCCAAGCGGCTGGAAATCGAGGGCGTGGCGTTTTCTGCCAGCGGCCGCACCGAGATCAGCGATTTCCATGACCGGGTGCTGGCCAATGCGCAGCTGGCCCTGGCGGTCATGATGACGCAAAATCCAAGCGATGCCCGCGAACTGGTGGCGCAAAAGGAAAACGTCCGGACGATCGAGCAGAACCTGCAGCGGATGCATCTTGGGCGGCTGCGCGAAGGCCTGGCGGAAAGCATCGAGACCAGCAATATCCATCAAGAGACCCTGCGGGCGCTGAAACAGATCAACACGTCGTTCTCGATGGTTGCGCATCCGATCCTGACCGAGACCGGCGATCTTCTGGAAAGCAGGCTTGCGGAAAAGCGGTAGGGTGTCGGGCTGTTCGCCGATAGAGGCGAAGTAGGGGTCAAGCTGCGGCGAGCATCTTGCAAAGCTGTTGTTCGAACAGGTGCAAATCAACCGGCTTGGGCAACAGATCGAACGCGCAAAATTCCTCGCGAAGATTTTTCCGGGCGTAGGCGCTGACGAAGGTCACCGGCACGCCTTTGTCGTCAAGCGCCTGCGCGATGGGAAAGGACATTTCCGAACCTAGATTGATGTCCAGAAATGCCGCGTCGATGCGGCTGACCTTGATCAGTTCCATTGCTGTCCGGACGTTTTGCGCCGGACCAACGACGACATGGCCTTGTTCTTCAATCACCATGGCGAGGTCCATCGCGATCAGCCACTCATCCTCGACAAGCAGGACGTTCAAAGGTTTTTCTGGCTGCGTCACCGGGTACACTCCTGATACTCCAAGGGAAATTCTATTCCCACTCAGAGCGCAGGCGCAGAACGGGACTTCCAGATTGCCCCGGAGTTGTCGCTCGACCCGGGGTTGGTATCATAACGCGTCCGATGCGGTTTCGTTCCGGCGCGGTGATTTCAGGTCCGTCGCGACTTGCCCCTTCAAGTGTCAGACCGGTGCGGGCGGGCTTGGCTGCAGCCGGGTTTCAGAGCTGGTTCGCTGCGAAAATTCCGACTGCCGGATTTGAAAGGAGACACAGCATGGACCAGTTCACCGGCGGATGCCTTTGCGGCAAAGTCCGGATCGTGGCGTCGGGTCGCCCCTACCGGGTTGGCCTTTGTCACTGTCTTGACTGCCGCAAGAATCATGGCGCGCTGTTTCATGCGTCGGCGATTTTCCCCAAAGATGCGGTGACGGTCGAGGGCGAAACAAGCGACTACGAGGGTCGGGTTTTCTGCCCGCGCTGCGGCTCGCCGGTGTTCGGACTGAGCGGCGATGAAATCGGAGTGAACCTGGGCGCCCTGGATGCGCCTGACCAGCTGATGCCGACCTACGAGCTCTGGACCACCCGCCGCGAGGCGTGGCTGCCGCCGTTTCCGCTGTCGCGGCGATACCAGCGTGATCGTGAGCCGAGTGGGCGCTTTGAAGAGTAGGCGACACGAAGGAAGCGAAGGCGGCGTTGCGCGGTGACGGTGGCGCCGGACCGTATCCCTGCGGGGATCGGAGGAAGACCTGCCCGGCAGGTTTGGTCTTTCTTCGGGCGGTCTGCACGCCGCTAGTCGAAGCCTGTTCTGATCTTGGGGGCTGCCACGATGAACAATGCCGGGACCAATTCACATCGGGCCGCGCCGCCTGTCGGCGCGTCGGCTGACACGATTGCCGCGTTCATCGCGGCATCGTATGCCGTCGATCTGGCGGCCTGGCTGAGCCAGCTGCCCCGGTCGGAGGCGTGGCTTTACCACGCGGGATTGGGTCTGTCGCGGCGGGCGAAAGTGTTCGCCAGTCTGCCTCTGGACGTTCGGGCCGAATTGGCGCGCGGGGCTTCGCGACCGGCCTTGGCCGAAATCGTCGCCGGGATGGATGCTGATGATCGCGCTGACCTTTTCAATCATCTGACCGCTGCGGAACAGGAACAACTTGCGCAACAACTTGACCCTGAGGATTTTGCCGACATCCGCCGTCTTTCCGGCATGCCGAGGGCACGGCTGGCGCGCTGATGACGTCGGATTATGCAACCCTCGGTGCCGCGATGACGGTGCGGCAAGCGATCGCAGAACTGCGCCGCGCAGCCCCCGAGACCGAGACGATCTACCGGTCCTACATCCTTGATGACTGTGGCCGCCTGATCGGCTCGATCCGGCTGCTTCAACTGATCCTGGCTGACGAGGGCCGGCTGATCGGCGACATATGGACCAGACACCGGTTCCGGTCACAATCGACACCGATCAGGAAGACGTCGCGAAGATGATCGCGCGCTATGACCTTCTGGCGATCCCGGTGGTTGATGAGGACGGCAGGCGGGTCGGCATCGTCACCCACGACGACGCGACCGACGCGATGGAGGCGGAAACGACCGAGGATTTCCAGAAGATATCCATCGTGCTGCCGTTCACGCAAAGCCTGCGCGAGGCGGGGATCGGTGTGCTGTATTCAAGACGCATCGTCTGGCTGGCGCTCTTGGTGTTCGGCAACCTTTTCCGGCGCCGGCATCGCCTATTTCGAAGAGATGATCCTGGCCTATGTCTCGCTGGTGTTCTTCCTGCCCTTGCTGATCGACAGCAGCGGTAATGCCGGGTCGCAATCGGCAACGCTGATGGTGCGGGCAATGGCAACCGGTGACGTGGCACTGAAGGTCTGGTGCGACCTGATCATGCGCGAGCTTTTTGTCGCCGCCCTCCTCGGGGCGACGATGGCGCTGGTGGTCTTGCCGCTAGGTGCCCCGCGCGGCGGGCCGGATATCGCGCTGACCGTCGGGCTGACGATGTTCGTGGTGGTGATCTTCGGCAGTCTGGTCGGCATGTCGCCGCCATTCCTGCTTAGCCGCCTGCAGCTTGATCCCGCAACGGCCAGCGGGCCGCTGGTCACGACGATCTCGGACGGGGTGGGGGTGCTGGTCTACTTCTCGATCGCGACGCTGGTGTTGACGCTGTGACCGGGTGTCTCAGCCCGGCAGGGGGCGACAAATCAGGATGTCACACGCGGCATCGCGCCACAGACGCTCTGTGATGCTGTCGATGGACGCGCGCCGGACAGGGCCGCTGCGACCGTGGCCAACTGCCACCAGATCGGCGTTCGGGCTGTGCGCGACGCGGATCAGCGCGGTTGCGGGGTCACCCGTCAATACGCTTGTCGCCACCCGTCGCGAGGCCGCGCAGATGTTCTCCTGCCTTCAGGGTCAGCGCGTCACGGTGGGTGGTCAGCGCATCCTGGGCGGTTCGGACCCGCAGCATCGACTGTTTCAGTTGCGGCGTGATCTGCACGGACTGGACCAGATGCAGATCGGCATCGGGCAGCAGGGCTGCCACGAAGTCCAGCGCCTCGGCGGCGCCATCGCTGCCGTCGGTTGTCACGAGAGCCCGGGAATAGGGCGTCTATGCGGGCCGCTTCAGCACCAGAACCGGCGCCGTTCCAGCCGCGATTACCCGGTCGGTTGTCGAGCCGAGGATCCGCTTGGCGAGTTTGACCTTCTGATGCGCCCGCATGACGACAAGCCGGGGCGCGCTGTCACGGCAGATCTCGATCAGCCGCGCCGCCGGCGATCCGGCGTCGATGCGGATCTCGATACCGGCGGGATCCGCGCCGAGACCGGTCAGTGCCGCCCCGATCCGGTCGCGGGCGGCAATCGCCGCCTGCCCGGGCAGCGTGTCACGGCGGCCAAGATCGGGATCGTGCCCGGGCAGATCGACACAATGGACGACGGTCAGCGCGGCGGAATGGATCGCCGCGATTTCCAGCGTGCGTTTCAGCACCACCTCGTCTTGCGGCAACTGACCTACGGCCGCCAGAATGCGCTTCAGGTTCATTTCCGAATCCTTTCCCTCTCGCAGCGCCCCGATCTCGCAAAGCCCTGGCCGCTCGTCGAACATTCGGGGCGCGCGCGCGTAGCCGCTTACGACTGGGTCTGCCGGTCCCAGGCTGCGATCATCGCATAGGCGGCGCCGACAGCCGCAGTGACCGGCATCATCGCGAGGATGAGGCCCGTTTGCCCTGGATCACGCGGGTTGTAGCCGTAGTGGCGCGCCTTCGCAGCCACGGCCATTGGTCGCGGCTGGATGGCAAGTGTGCGGCCCCCGTCATCCTCCCAACGGGTGATGCAGGCAATGTCTGGCGCCGCAGACGACAGCGCGGCCAGAGGACGCTGCCCGGGGTCGAACATGTTGGGAAACAGCTCGTCGAAATCAGCTTTGCAAAGCATCATTGGTTCGGCTCCTTCTTGTCAGATCGGTTTGTTCCTTGTCTTGGGCGGATTGCGCCGTCAAATTCTGACGGCGCAACTGTCAGACGGCGAACCGTCAGGTTGCTTTGTGCCAAACATCGCCGACTGCCCGGTTGGCAGTCGCGGCGGGCGCCAGAGGGGTCATCCGCAGTTCGTGATCGTCGAACCCGTCCACGACGCTTTCGATGTTGCCGCGATGCAGGCCGATGTCTCGGAGCAGCCTGTCATCCATGGCATGCAGCGCCGCGATCATCCTGCGCCGCTGCCACTGCCGCGAGGCGCCGGCCAGCCATTGGCGCAAGCCGCCGCGATGGTTTTCGGCGGTGTTGTGATGCGCTGGTTGGTTGAGCATCGTTTTATCGGTGTAAGTGTGCATGTCATCCTCCAAGTCCGGAACTACCTAAGCCGTGACTTTGGCCGTTGCCGCGCCCGAAGATGGGAATACTGTTGTCCGCATGCCCCTGCCGGGCGGCGCAAGCGCCTCCGTCGTTTCACATGATCGGTGAGAGATCACGAAGAACCCCGAAGCGTGAACCGGCACAAATGGCCCGGCCCGCCCGGGGTTGCCGGCGGTTCAGTAGTTTTCCCGCAAACAGCAGGAACCTCTTATGGAAGCCGAACATCATCATGGCCCCGATGTGGCCATCCCGGCGCAGGCTTTCAATAAGGGTGGCGGTGGGATGCGACCTTTCGGCGCGAAAGCGCTCAGGGATGGCCATCTATGGCACCATGCACCTACGACAGCTGGCCGGTGGCACGGGCCACAGTTGACGAACGCGCGGCGGGTGCCTAGCTCTGATGGCATGTTGGCACATGCAGATCATTTCCGATTCCTTCTGCTGAACCGCCCCTTTCCCCGGGCGGTCTAGGCGCGTCTGCGCCTGACACACCTCCCGGGGTCTCCTCAAAAACCTGAAAGTGAACATGTGACGACCCGGGGTCGTCCGAGGGGAAATCATGACCAGCATCACCGAAATCCACCTGCCCGTCGCCGAGGTCATTGTCGGACCCAAGCCACCGCGCCGACGCTTGGCACAACTGCCTGACGCCGATCTCCGGCAGCTGCGCGAACAGCTTGAGAGGTGTGAAACGGCACGGCAACCAGCCTGGCCTTTGCTGGCGCATCTTCTGCACCACAAGATCATGACGACGGAACCGGTCAGCAACGCGTTTCTTTGCGATGTCGTGACCGGCGGCTGTCGGGTCATCTATTCGGTGAACGGCGGAGCGACCGAGACCGGACGGCTGGTCCACCGCGCCCGCACCGGTCTGGGCAGCGGCGTGATCGCGGTGGCCTCGCTGCTTGGTGCGACGCTGATCGGCATGCAGGTAGGTCAGCGCGCGCCGCTGCCCTTCGTTCTGCACATCTGCAGCGCCTGCAATGCTAGCTTGCCGCGCTCTGCCCTGCATCGCTGCCCGCTTTGTCTGGCACCGGTTTCGCAGGCGGGTAGCCAGTTTGCCACGACCTGCCGACGCTGCGACAGACCGATCCCGCGCGCTCATGC
>JBBKVJ010000059.1:0-2599 GCA_037968375.1 Paracoccaceae bacterium
GCCACAATGCTGCCCCCGGCCCCTGTTCAGGCAGTTCTTCCCGGCCCGGATCAAGGTGGCCCGGAAAAGCTGCCGATGACAGAGGGGCGGCCCGCTTTCATAGACCGCCTTGTAAACCGTCAGCACGATCACGACGGATCCGAATCACCCTTTCCCGCGGCGCTACCCTGGCTTACGCCGCCAGGCTTGCAGCGCCCGTCATTACTCCAGTCGGCGCTGGGCAGCATCTTTTCCAGAGACAGCGCATCGCCTGACATCGCTGCATCTGCACTGACATCGCCACTGGCACCGGATGCCATGCCAGCCGTGCCGTGGCATGGCGCAGCCGAACGCCCGACACCGGCTCGCCCCGTCCGACCCGATACGCCTGTCGCGGGATGGGCCGAAGCTGCGCGCCGTCCGGCCGGGCCTGCGCCCTTGATCACGACCGCAGGCGACGCTGTCGGTCGGCATGCATGGCCCCATTCGCCGCCTTCAGCCGAGGGTGCCGCAGCGCTTGCGCGTCACGACGTGCAGCATGCCGGATGGGATCGGACGGCACGCCCCGATGCGGCTCAGCCGCCGCTCATGCCGCAGCCTGTAAGTGATGCAGCGCCCCGCCCGCATGCCTTGCCCCAAGCCCTTGCTGCGCAAGCTTCAGCCATTGATGCCGAAACAGGGCTTGCGCCCGTCGGCGCCTCTCCGGCGACATCCACACCACAACATCCGCAGGCGACAACCGCGACGACGCTGTCTGCGATCCAAGGGATCATTTCGGGCGCTGCCACGCCTTTGACATCTCCCGCCCCTGCAGTGCAGGCGCTGGCCGACCGCATTTATCTCGGCTCGGGCGCACCGCCCGATCTTGCGCCCGAACCGGACCTGCCGCAGACCCCCGCCGGGCAGACTGCTGTGCCAATCGCCGAGATGCGCACGAACCCCGCTATGGCTGTCGCCGTCCCGGCGGTCATGGCAAGCGCCAGGACCGGAATCGACGGCAAGGCCCGCGACAATTCGGCCGAGGCGCCTCGGACACACGCGCCGAAATCGGGCGATGGCGCTCGAACATCCGCATCGACTGCGCCTGTAGCGGTCTCCGGCGACACTACCGCGCGCCTGCCGGTCGAAACGACGGGATCCGCGCTGATCTTTGAAGCCGAGGTTGCCGCCGCCCAGACCACCGAGGCCCGCACGTCCGATGCGCCGCGGGCCGCGGACCCGACCCACCGCCCCGCCGATCCCGGCCCGCGTGCGGCGCAACAGGTTGCCGTCGCCCTGGCGATGAACCCCGATGGCCGGATCGAACTGGCGCTCGACCCCGAGGAACTCGGCCCCGTTCGCCTTGCCCTGACGCCCGGCGATGGTACGATGACGGTGCATCTGGCCGCCGACCGGGCTGAAACACTCGACATGTTGCGGCGCCACACCGATATCTTGGCCCGCGAACTCCGGCAGGCGGGATATGGCGACGTCACGTTTCGCTTCGGCTCGGAAACGCCCGCAGGCGGGCATCACGCCCCCCGGCACGGCTATGACGGCCTGCCTTCGGGCAATGGCCCGTCCGACACGACACTTCCCGACCTCGCGCCAGCTGTCGCAACGTTCCGGCCGATGCGCGGCGCGGGCGGGCTGGATCTTCGCCTCTAGAAAGGACGCCTCATGGAAATCACCTCGCAGATCGGTGCCAGCGCTCAATCGGCGCTCAACTCGGCCCAGGCCCAGACCGCACGCAGCGTGATCAGCTCGGATTTCGACACGTTTCTCAAGATGCTGACCGCGCAGATCAAGAATCAGGACCCGCTGAACCCGACGCCCTCGGACCAGTTCGCGGTGCAGTTGGCCACCTTTTCAGGGGTCGAACAGCAGGTCCGCACCAACGAGCTGTTGGCGGGGCTGGGCGCGCATCTGGGGACCGGAGGCTTGACCCAGGTTGCGGCCTGGGTCGGAATGGAGGCGCGCGCCGCCGCACCGGTCCGGTTCAACGGCACGCCGATCACCCTGGCGCCGCGGCCGGTACCCGGTGCCGACCGGGTCGAACTGGTGGTCCGCAATCAGGCCGGGCGTGAACTGGAACGGCTGGCGATGCCGGCCACATCGGAACCGATGGTCTGGGCCGGTGTCGGCCCGGGCGGCACGCCCTATCCTTCGGGCACCTACAGTTTCGAACTGGTCAGCTTTCGGCAGGGCACGCCCATGGCAAGTTCGGTGCCCGAGGCCTACGGGCGCGTGCGCGAGGTGCGGATCGAAGGCGGTCAGGCGATGCTGGTTCTGGAAAGCGGCGCGCTGGTGGCGGCCAGCAAGATCACGGCGCTGCGCCAGCCGCAAGGCAGCTAACGGCGCGCGCAGCCAGGTGAATATCCTGTCGCCGCACGATAGCGATCGCTGGTTCAGAGTTCGGCTGATACATAGCAAGCCCGGTCGGGCACGCACTACAGGCCGTTCCCGAAGCATTGGTAACCGTGCACTAGGATCGGGGTCGTTCCATCTCAGGCTTGATCAGGCCGCGACCCTTGCCAAGGTGCAACGTCGCGGTGGCGCCGCATGCCGAAGGCGTCCGGCGCCCACCAGACGTCGCACCGGCGTCAGCGCAGCGCCACCGCCAGCGTCACCGCCACGCCGA
>JBBKVJ010000060.1:0-15736 GCA_037968375.1 Paracoccaceae bacterium
GCCGCCATTGCGCGGGGGATCACGGCGATCACCGGCAATGCGCAGGCAACCGAGGCGCATCTGGCGCTGGCCGGGGCGCTGTTGTCGGCGGTGGGCCAGGTCGTGCGGTTGGAGGGCGAGCATCAGATGGATGCGGTTACCGCCGTATCGGGGTCCGGTCCGGCCTATGTGTTCCATCTGATCGAGACGCTGGCGGAAGCGGGTGTCGCCGAGGGCCTGCCCGATGCGCCTCGGTGGCCTGCGCATTGCCGGTGATCGCCGTGATCCCCCGCGCAATGGCGGCGGGGGTGTTCGGCATCGCCCGGATCACCGGCGATGCCGCCCCCAGAACCGCCTCGTAGGCCTTGATCGGGGTCCCCGCCGCAACGCTGAGAAACAGCGTCGCGCCGCCGCCATAGCTGCGCAATACCGGCAAGACCTCGGCCATCATCTGCGGTTTCACCGCGATCAGCACGATGGCGGGGGCATCAGGAAGATCGGTGTTCAGGCGCAACCCTTCGGTCACCAGCCCGCTCAGCCAATCGGACGGATGCGGGTCAATGACCCAAACAGACGCCGCAGGCAATCCGCCCTTCAGCCAGCCCGCCAGCATCGCCGAGCCCATCTTGCCGCAGCCCAGCAGCACCAGCCCCCGGCGGCGAAGATCGTCCATGTCCATAAGCACCCCCGTTCAGTGAGGGGTGAGGTTAGGCGCGCCCGTAAGCCTCGGCAATGGCGACCTGCATCGCTTCTTCCGCCGGGCGTTCGCCCCAGGTCACCAGTTGGAACGCCGGGTAGAAGCGCTCGGCAGTGGCGACAGCGGTGCCGATCAGCCGGTCGACCTGATCGTGGTTGGCGATCTGGCCGCCGGTCAGAACCAGCCCGTAGCGCCAGACCATCAGCCGCTGTTCGTGCCAATAGGTAAAGGCGCCGGCCCAGCAGGTGTCGTTGATCTTGTTCAACGCCTCGTAAAGGGCCGGCAGACGCGCCTCTGGCGGCTCCATCTCGAAGGTGCAAATCAGGCGCAGGGTTTCATCTTGCGACGACCATGCAAGGGTGATCGAATAGGTCCGCCACTGTCCTTCCACCGCCATCGCGATCTGATCGTCGGTGACGCGGTCGAAATCCCAAGCGTGGTGTTCGGCCAGCGTTTCGACGATGTCGATCGGGTGGAGATCATCGGAACTCAGATACTGCTCTGAAAGTGCCATGTGCCCCGGCCTCTTTGTCTTAGCGGCTTGCGGGATGTTACCCACTAGACGCTGGGTGGTTTACAAGGGTGGGCGTTGCCCGCGCCTATCCCTTACCAGATATGGTGGGCCAAGGGCGGACTCCTGTAAAGAAGAAAGTGATTCGCGGCCGAAATCAGCTGTGGATTGTTCACGATTCGGCCCCGTGGCTCAGGGCTCGTAGCGCTGGTCGAGAAACGCCGTGATCGCGTCGAGGACGCCGGCCTTGCGCAGTTCACCCAGTTCCGAAATCAACTTGTCGGCGGACCGTACGTAACGACGGGTCGCTGTTTGCCGTGTATCGTCAGGCAGACCGGAGTTTGTCATCATCCGGCCCGCGATCTGCGCATCGGCAAGCGCATTGGTGATGACCCGCCACGCCTTGGGCACGACAACGTCAGCCATCGCGTGCCGCCGTCGCAAAGTCACCGTTCTTTAAGGGATCCACTGCATATCTCTGGTACGTCGGCGTTATTCCTAGCCATTTAAGACGTAAAAATCTTGTTGCGTCAAGATCGCTTCGTCGCATACCTATAAAGACAATTTATCTCTGCGGACCTGTCTGCTTAAAGTGCGGCAGCCATGCTTCTGACACCTGAACGCAGCGAAGCGATAAAGACAAAGATTCAGGCCGCCGTCGAGGCGGCGCTGCTGGATCGGGACGTATCCGCGCGCCGGGCGTCGCTGGATGTGGTCGGCAATGACGGCCTGATCCGCGATCTGCGCGCCGGGCGGCTGCCGGGGGTGGATCGGCTTGAGGCGTTGTTCGAATATCTGGGGCTTGAGTTCTACATCGGCCCCCGGCGACCGCAGGGCCGGGGATTTGCCGAACCGGGTAGCGGCGGTGGCGACATGAGCGACCGCGAGGCCCTGCGCGCGGGCTATCTGCCGATTCCGTGGCATCCGCAGGCGCCGCGACCGCCGGGCCAGCCCGCATCGCCGGTCGCGTTCTCGAAACTCTGGCTCGATGCGGCGGACCTCGATCCTGCCGACTTGGCAGCGGTGCGTCCCGAAGGCGCGCCCGAGGGTCCGGACATCGTCGCATTGGTCGAGACGGCGGCGCCACGCCGGGGCGGCCCGGCGCGCTGGTGCTACCGCGACGGCGGCACGGTGTTCCTGGCACGGGTGCAGTTCGACGCCAACGTGACAGTCATCTTTGCCGAAACGCTATCAGCTCCGGCAAAAGTTCTGGTCGGCGAGGAACGCGGGCGGATCGCGTTCCTCGGGCGTGTCGTCTGGTCGGGGCAGCTTGAACCGGTCAAGGGGCCATCGGCGGCCTCCTGAGCCTCAGGCCTTTTTCGACGTCGCAGATTTCGCCGTTGCAGGCTTTTTCGTCGCCGTCGTCGGCTTGGTCGCCTTCGCGGGCCGCAGCGTCGCCTTGCCGCCTTCCATCGCCGACATGCGGGCTTTCAGCGCGTCGTTCTCTTCGCGCGCCTTCTGCGCCATCGCGCGAACCGCGTCGAATTCCTCGCGCGTGACGAAATCGCGGTCGGCCATCCAGCGGTCGATCCAGCCTTTCATCGCGGTCTCTGCATCGGTCTTCGCACCCTGCGCCACGCCCACCGCGTTGCTCATCAACTGCGAGATATCGTCGAGAATCTTGTTCTTGGTCTGCATTTTGGTGCCTCCGGTTTGATCCCCAGTGATATGGGACGGAATGCGATCAGAACAAGTCCGGTGTCGGTTCGCTCAAGGTTGACTTCGCCACTGGCCCCGGCGAGAGATCGCGGATGCAGGCCGTCATTCCCTTTCCCGATATCTCGCCCGAGCTGTTCTCGATCTCGCTGGGCGGCTTCACCTTCGCGCTGCGCTGGTATGCGCTGGCCTATATCGCCGGGCTGATCCTGGGCTGGCGGCTGATCGTGGCGCTGGTGCGGCGTCCGCGTCTCTGGCCCGGCGATGCCGCACCGATGACACCGGGTCAGGTCGAGGAGCTGCTGACCGCCGTCATCCTGGGCGTGATCCTGGGTGGGCGACTGGGCTATGTGCTGTTCTACCGGCCCGGCTATTATGCCCAGAACCCGGGCGAGATCATCCGCATCTGGGAAGGCGGCATGTCGTTTCATGGCGGCATGCTGGGCGTCGTTCTGGCGCTGGTGATCTTTGCCCGACGCCGCCGGGTGCCGCTGCTGTCGCTTGCCGACGCGATGGCGGTGGCGACGCCGGTGGCCCTGCTTCTGGGGCGCGTCGCGAATTTCGTGAATGCCGAGCTTTGGGGCCGCCCGAGTGATCTGCCCTGGGCGGTGGTGTTTCCCGGTGCCGCCGCGCAAGATTGCGGCCCGGTCTTGGCCGTACCCTGCGCCCGCCACCCCTCGCAACTCTACGAGGCCGGGCTTGAGGGTTTGCTGCTCTTCATCATTCTTCTGATCCTTGCCCTGCGCGGCGGTTTCAAGCGGCCCGGTCTGGCGACAGGCGTTTTCCTGGTGGGTTACGGCCTTGCACGCGCCTTGGTCGAACTGTTCCGGCAGGCCGACGCGCAATACATCACGGCCGATAATCCGCTGGGCCATGTGCTGCGCCTGACCGACAGCATCGGCCTGTCGATGGGTCAACTGTTGTCGCTGCCGATGGTGGCGGCGGGTGTTTTGCTGATTGCGCTCGCTCTAAGGCGCAACCGCAGCCCGGCGTGACGCCGCTGACCAAGGTCCTGACGATGCGGATCGCGGCCACAGGGCCGATCACGGTGGCTGAATATATGGCCGAGTGCCTGCTGCATCCCCAGCACGGATACTACGTCACCCGCGACCCATTGGGTGCGTCGGGCGATTTTACCACCGCGCCGGAAATCAGCCAGATGTTCGGCGAATGCCTGGGGATTTGCCTGGCGCAGACATGGCTTGATCAGGGCGCCCCGGCCCGCATCGTGCTGGCCGAGTTGGGACCGGGGCGCGGCACATTGATGGCCGACGTGTTGCGCGCGATGCGCGCGGTTACGGGCCTGACCGAGGCGGCCGAGGTACATCTGGTCGAGGCCTCGCCGGTCCTGCGCGCGCGTCAGGCCGAAACGCTGGCGGGTGCAGGACCGATCTGGCACGACCGGATCGAAACCCTGCCAGAGGCGCCGCTGTTCCTGCTGGCGAACGAGTTCTTCGACGCCCTGCCTGTCCGACAATTTGTGCGCTATGGCGGTGGCTGGCGGGAACGGCAGGTGGGCCTGAAGGACGGCGCGCTGGCTCTTGGCCTGTCTGCGCCTGCGCCGCTGGCGCTGCTGGCGCATCGGCTGGCCGATACCGGCGATGGAGATATTGTCGAACATTGCCCCGCCCTGCCCGCCATCACGGGTGAGATCGGCCGCCGCGTCGCCATGCACGGCGGCGCCGCGCTGATTGTCGATTATGGCGGCTGGCGCTCGCGCGGGGACACGCTGCAGGCGGTTCGGGCGCATCGTTACGACGATGTCCTCGCGCATCCCGGCGAGGCCGATCTGACCGCGCATGTCGATTTCGAGGCGCTGGCGCTGGCAGCCATGCCCGCCGTGACGACCGCGTTGGTGGCGCAGGGCGTGTTGCTGGAACGCCTGGGGATCGGGCAGCGTGCGCAAAAGCTGGCCGCCAGACTGACCGGATTGCCGCTGACCGAGCATCTTGCCGCGCACCGGCGCTTGACCCACCCGCAGGAAATGGGGAGGGTCTTTCAGTCGCTCGCCATTCATCCGGGCCGCGGGCCCGCCCCACCCGGTTACACATGACCCTGGAAATTCTCACCTCCGAGGCGCTGACACCGATCCGCCACGGGTTCTTTACCCGCAAGGGTGGTGCCTCGTCGGGGATTTTCGCCGGGCTGAACTGCGGACCGGGCTCGTCGGATCAGGCCGAATGCGTCGCGATCAACCGGGCGCGGGCGGCGGCGGCCTTCGATGTGCCGCCCGCAGCCCTGCTGACACTGCACCAGATCCATTCCGACGCGGTGGTCGAGGTGACGGGTCCGCTGGAGGGTCCGCGGCCCAGGGCCGATGCGCTGGTCACCGCAACGCCGGGCGTGACGTTGGGTATCCTGACTGCGGATTGCCAACCGGTGCTGTTGGCAGACGCCCAGGCAGGCGTGATCGGCGCCGCCCATGCCGGCTGGAAAGGCGCGCTTGGCGGCATCCTCGATGCGGTGATCGCGGCGATGGAGCGTCTGGGTGCAGACCGGGCGCGGATCTCCGCCGTGATCGGCCCGACGATCAGCCAGCGCGCCTACGAGGTCGGGCCAGATTTCATGGACTCATTCCTGGCCGACGACCCGTCTAACAGTCGGCACTTTTCGGGCGGCGAGGGTGATCGGGTGCAGTTCGATCTGCCCGGGTTCGGGCTTGAGCGGTTGCGCAGGGCCGGCGTCGGTCACGCCGAGTGGACCGGCCATTGCACCTATTCCGATCCGTTGCGGTTCTATTCCTATCGCCGCAGCGTGCACGAGGCCGAAGCTGACTACGGGCGGCTGCTGTCTGCAATCCGGCTTTGACCGGCGGCGATTGCGGCAAAGAGATGTCAGAACCGCGCAATTTGTTGCCACATATCCCGAGCCCGGACTGTGTCGACGGCGGCGATCCGGCCGGAGGATCGTCGTGAGCACGTTGAGATGGTTAAGAAAATTGATGGTCTGAATCGCTCGGTACCAGCACTGAGCAAGACCCGTCGTGTTTTCCGAAAGTTCCTGAATTTTTGTACTGTCAGGTCATGTTCGCGCCCAATTGGGACGCTTTATTGAAGGTCGGGAAAGGCGGAGTTCAAGGGCTTCGCCGGGGCGAGTGGAAGGGAACGAACATGAAAACCAATCGCCGCTGGATGCGCTGGGTCCTCGAGCAGAGCCTTGAAACCGCCGTGGCCTCTATCACAACCCCGAACCGTCGCATTCGCCGCCGCGCAGCCGTCGCCGCTGCATAATCTGATCTGCGCTACGGCAGGTCCTCGATCGGCCCCAGCGCGTCAAGAAGCGGCTTGAGGTCACCCTCATAGCGCTTCCAGGCTCCGACCGAACTGGAATACAGTGGCTGACGCACCTGAGCGGAACTGAGCGTCTTCACCTTGCGCTCGTTTTCATGAAAGTTGAGGCAGGCCTCATCCCAAGGCAGTCCACAATACTCGATCAGCCGCCGCGACTGGCCTTCTTGATCGGCAATGATGTCTTCGTAATTCACTTCGATAAAGCTGTCCGGCGCGGCCTTGCGCCAGAATGCCACCTGATTGGCAAAGGCTTTATAGAACTCGGCAGCCCATTCCATAGAATACGTATAGCGATGTGCACCGTCGTTGAAGCGCTGCTTCAGCAGTGCCAGGCAGGAATCGCGCGGATCGCGGCGGACGATGATGATCTTTGCTTTCGGCAAAGCCAAGGGCACATGGCCCAGTTGGTTGTACGTGCCAATAGATTTGTCAGTCACCATGATTTTCCCGGGGAAAAGCCGGTCGACCGCCTTCACATAATTACGCCCCGCATCCGCAAAGTCGGCCCCCGCATCATCTTCGCCCGCAGCCAGCCTTTCGCATATCTTGGCCAGTGGTTTGTTGATGAGGCCCATCTCACCACCCGCCGTGACCTGCGGATGCGATGAGATGATCTGTTCGGTCAACGTCGTGCCCGAGCGGGGAATGCCGCTGACGAAAATCGGCGTCAGATCTGTCGGGCCCTTATCTTTCCAAAGTGATATCAGTGCGGGCGAAAAGCTTTCACGCGCATTTCTGGCCTGAACATCATCGCCCTCGGAGTTATGGGGAAACCGAGCGGCAGTCAGATCATTGGCCTCGTTCAGATATTTGAACAGGCGGTCATCGGCGCGGGTATCTTCCATCGCCTTCGCCAGCGCGAACGCCATCTGACGCCGGTCATCCGATCCGGCCTTGGCAGCCTCGAACTGCTGTTCCAGCATCGGCAGCATCGGCTCGTCTGCCTTGATCTTCTTGATCCGCGCCCAGACCGACCAATAATGCCCGACGCGTGGATTGCCCTCGACCGCCAACTTGGCATCGGCCAAAGCCCCATCAAGATCACCCATCGTTAAAAGGATATCGGCACGGCGAATTCTGACCTCTGGCGCGTCGGGTGTTTTTTTCAGCGCCCGGTTCAGGAATCTGATGGCAGCCGCGTCATCGCCTTCGGCCGACGCCTTGTTCGCGCGCTGCAGGTAGGGCTTGGATTCTTCGGGCACCATGCCCACCGCCCCACGTTTCGATTCCTGCAAAAATCGACGCTCAAGCCGCGCCAAAGCGTCGGATGCAAGTCCGGCCTTACGTGCCCGCGAAACTACGGTGGCGGCGGGCGGTTTGCCATGATCGCGAACGATATCGGCCATCAGCAGCCACAGGGATTCCTCGGTCGGGCGCAGCTTCAAGGCTTGCTCCACCGTCGCCTTGGCCTCTAGAAACTTCGACCCCGCATGCTGAATTCTGGCGATTTGAAAATGCGCCTCGGCAACCTGCGGGTAGTCTTTCAAAAGAGCCCGGTATGCCTGGACAGCCTTCCTGAATTGGGATGCCGCCTGCAGTTGCTGCGCAGCCTGATAGGCCTCGGTGATCTTTTTCTTGTCGGTCGGTGTCAGGGCCATGGTGGTGCCTTCTTTGCTTTGCCGGTGCTGCTAGCAGATGCAGCGGCGCGCATCCAGACCTCGGCGCCGCCTCAGGCGTCGCGCGACAACCGTTCCTCAAGCACCTCGAACGGCACCCCCGGCTGATCCTTGGCCCAGCGGATCACCAGCGAGGTCTTGACGCTGGCGACATGATCGGCGCGCAGAAGCTCTTCGGTCAGGAAGCTTTGGAAGCTCGACAGGTCCGGCGCCACGCATTTCAGGATAAAGTCGATCTCACCGTTCAGCATGTGGCATTCGCGAACCAGAGGCCAGGCGCGACAACGCGCCTCGAAGGCCGCAAGTGCTGCCTCGGACTGGTTGTCGAGGCCGACCATCGCGAAGACCTGAACCTCGAAACCCAGTTCGCGCGGGTTCACATCGGCGTGGTAGCCCCGGATATAACCCGCCTCCTCCAGCGTGCGGACGCGGCGCAGGCAGGGCGGTGCCGAGATGCCGACCCGGCGCGCCAGTTCGACATTGGTCATCCGGCCATCGGCCTGAAGCTCGGCCAGAATCTTGCGGTCGATCTCGTCCAATTTTGTGCCCGGCATAGTTGCTCCGCCTCGGAATTTTCCGAACCTTACGCCGGGCGGTCAGCGCGCGCAATAAAGTTTCACATGTGCGCAACATTCCTTTCCTGCATGGCAGCCTTGCAGGCCTTTCGCACGACGCTGTCGGCGATTATATCGATGGTCGGCAGCGGCGGACATGTGAGGGCAAGATGGGCAACACAAAGCATACCAAGGTTCTGATCATCGGCTCGGGCCCTGCAGGTTATACTGCCGCCGTCTACGCCAGCCGGGCGATGCTGAACCCGGTCCTGATCCAGGGCATCCAGCCCGGCGGCCAGCTGACCACCACGACCGAAGTCGAGAACTGGCCCGGCGACACCCATGTGCAGGGTCCCGATCTGATGGTCCGGATGGAGGAACACGCCAAAGCGGTGGGCACCGAAATCATCGCCGATCATATCGAAGCGCTCGATCTGTCACAGCGGCCCTTCGTGGCGCACGCCGACAGCGGCACGACCTACACCGCTGATGCGGTGATCCTGGCGACAGGTGCGCAGGCGAAATGGCTGGGCCTGCCCAGCGAGGAAAGCCTGAAGGGCTTTGGCGTCTCGGCCTGCGCCACCTGCGACGGGTTCTTCTACCGCGGCAAGGAGATTGTGGTGATCGGCGGCGGCAACACCGCGGTCGAAGAGGCGCTGTTCCTCACCAACTTCGCCACCAAGGTCACGCTGATCCACCGCCGCGATTCGCTCCGTGCCGAAAAGATCATGCAGGATCGGCTGTTCAAGAACCCCAAGATCGAAGTGATCTGGGACCATGCGGTCGAGGAAGTGCTGGGCGAGCCTGGCGGCACCGGCGTCACCGGTGTGCGCATCAAGCATGTCGCAACCGGCGCCACGCAGGACATCCCCTGCGCCGGGTTCTTCGTGGCCATCGGCCATGCGCCCGCCTCGGAACTGGTCAAGGAGCAGCTGGAAACCCACAACGGCGGTTATGTCGTGACCGCGCCCGACAGCACCGCCACCTCGATCCCCGGCGTGTTCGCGGCGGGCGACATCACCGATCATGTCTACCGTCAGGCCGTTACCTCGGCCGGCATGGGCTGCATGGCGGCACTTGAGGCCGAGAAGTTCCTCTCTGCCGCCGATGCGGCGATGGACAAGGCGGCAGAATAGCGGTGCCGGATCGCGCGGCTTTGTTGACAACCCACCTCATTCCCGGCCTGATCGGTCCAGCGTAACCAGGTCAAGCCATGCCCAGCTACCGCAACCTTTCGGCGGGCGATCCGCTGCCCGGCTTCGTGCAGCGCTCGTTCGCCAATCCACGCTACCATATCGACGTCGCGGCGGGTCGCTATCTGGTGCTTTGTTTCTTCCACAGCGCTGCGCAGGACGCCGCCGCGCGCGCGATTAAGGCCGCGCGCGACCGGCCTGATCTTTTCAACGACGATTTCGCCAGCTTCTTCGGCATCAGCACCGACCCTGCCGACGAAACGGCCAGCGCGTCGCCAACAAGATGCCCGGCTACCGCTACATCTGGGATTTCGATCTTTCCGCCAGCCGCCTCTGTGGTGCCGTCAGCATGGCCGAGACCGACCCTGCCGAACGCCGCGCGCTTTGGCTCGTCGCCGACCCGACGCTGCGGCTGGTCGCCGCCATCCCCTTCGCGCCGGATGGCAGCGATATCGCGCGCCTTTTTGCCTGCCTCGACGCTCTGCCACCGCCCGGTGCCTTCACCGGACGTCCGCTACAAGCCCCGATCCTGTTCCTGCCACGCGTCTTCGAGCCCGATTTCTGTCAGCGCCTGCGCGACATCTACGAAGCACAGGGTGGCGAGGTTTCCGGTTTCATGAGCCAGGTCGATGGCAAGACCGTCGGGCTGCACGACGCCCGCCACAAGGTGCGCCGCGATGTTCTGGTATCCGATCAGAAGGTCGTCGCCGATCTGCAAAGCCGTATCATCCGCCGTGTGGCGCCCGAGATTGCCAAGGTGCATCAGTTCCACGTCACCCGCATGGAGCGCTACCTGCTGGCCTGCTATGCCGCCGACGAGGGCGGCCACTTCGCGCCGCACCGCGACAACACCACCTCGGGCACAGCGCACCGCCGCTTCGCGGTCTCGGTCAACCTCAACGACGATTTTGACGGCGGCGAAGTCTGGTTCCCGGAATACGGGGCCCAGGGCTACAAGGCCGAGGCCGGCGGCGCGGTGGTGTTCTCGTGCTCGCTGCTGCACGCCGTTCGCAAGGTCACCGCAGGCAAGCGCTACGCCTTCTTGCCATTTCTCTACGATGACGCCGCCGCCGCGATCCGCGAAGCCAACCTGCAATTCCTCGATACCGGCGCGCCGCCCGCCAACCCCGATCTGCCCGCTTAAACCAGCAACGCAGGCAGCCAGACAAGCCGACTGCGCTTGAACTTCCCGTGCCCGACACGATAAACGCAGGCGCAGGCCCGGGGCAGCGCCCCATCCCGCCGACCCGCGTCATCGTCGCAAAGGCACGAACCGATATGTCCAATCCCAACACCGCCCCGATCTCCGAGCTCTACGTCTCTTACGACAGCGCCCAGAAACTCAGGCACGGGGCCGCCAGCCTGCCGTCATGGGATCTGACCCAGCGCCAGATCTGCGATCTGGAGCTGCTGATGAACGGCGGGTTTTACCCGCTGAAGGGGTTTCAGACCGAGGCGGATTACAATGGCGTTGTCGCGGACATGCGCACCGAGGATGGGGCGCTGTGGCCGATCCCGATCACGCTGGATATCAGCGAGAAATTCGCCGAGGGGATCGAGCCGGGGCAGGACATCGCACTCCGCGACCCCGAAGGCGTGATCCTGGCGATCCTGTCGGTCACCGACAAATGGATTCCGAACAAGGACGTTGAGGCGGAAGGCGTCTACGGTGCCAACGATCTGGCGCATCCGGCGGTGAACTACTTGCACCATACCGCAGGCCCGGTCTATCTGGGCGGCCCGATTACCGGCATCCAGCCGCCGGTACATTACGATTTCCGCGCCCGCCGCGACACTCCGAACGAGCTGCGCTCGTTCTTCCGCAAGATGGGCTGGCGCCGGATCGTGGCGTTCCAGACCCGCAACCCCTTGCATCGCGCGCATCAGGAACTGACCTTTCGTGCCGCGAAAGAAGCGCAGGCGAACCTGATGATCCATCCGGTCGTGGGCATGACCAAGCCCGGCGATGTCGATCACTTCACCCGGGTCCGGTGCTACGAAGCGGTGTTGGACAAATATCCGGCCTCGACCACGCATCTGTCGCTTCTCAACCTCGCCATGCGCATGGCGGGCCCGCGCGAGGCAGTCTGGCACGGCCTGATCCGCAAGAACCACGGCTGCACCCACATGATCGTCGGCCGCGACCATGCCGGACCGGGCAAGAATTCCGCCGGGCAGGATTTTTACGGCCCCTATGATGCGCAGGAGTTGTTTGCCAAGCATCAGGCCGAAATCGGCCTCGAAATGGTCGATTTCAAACAGATGGTCTTTGTGCAGGAGCGCGCGCAATACGAACCGCGCGACGAGGTTGAGGAAGGCGCCACGATCCTCGATATCTCGGGCACCGAACTGCGCCGCCGTCTGCGCGAAGGTCTGGAAATTCCCGACTGGTTCTCATTCCCCGAAGTGGTCAAGGAACTGCGCCGCACCTCGCCGCCACGCTCGAACCAGGGTTTCACGGTATTCTTCACCGGGCTGTCAGGGTCCGGTAAATCGACCATCGCCAACGCTCTGATGGTCAAGCTGATGGAGATGGGCGGTCGCCCGGTGACACTTCTCGACGGTGATGTGGTGCGCAAGAACCTGTCGTCCGAGCTGGGCTTTTCGAAAGAGCACCGCGACCTCAACATTCGCCGGATCGGCTATGTCGCGTCCGAGATCACCAAGAACGGCGGCATCGCGATCTGCGCGCCGATCGCGCCCTATACCGCGACCAGGCGGGCGGTGCGCGAAGACATCGAGGCATTCGGGGCCTTCATCGAAGTGCATGTGGCGACCAGCCTTGAGGAATGCGAACGCCGCGACCGCAAGGGGCTGTACAAGCTGGCGCGCGAAGGCAAGATCAAGGAATTCACCGGCATTTCCGATCCCTACGAGGAACCGACAACGGCAGAACTGCGCGTCGATACCGAAGGCACCGATGTCGATTACTGCGCCCAGCAGGTGCTGTTGAAGCTTGAGGGGATGGGCCTTATTGCGGCCTGACGCGATGCTTGTCGTCAGTTTCACGACGATCCCGCCCCGGTTCAAACACCTGGGCCGCTTTTTCGCGTCGCTGGAGGCGCAGACATCGCGCCCGGACCGAGTGGAACTGACCCTGCCCCGAAGCTATCGCCGGTATCCCGGCGCAAGGCCCGATCTGCCACCGCTTCCCGACTGGATCGAGGTCTTCGAGGTCGATCACGACCTCGGCCCGTCGACCAAGATCATTCCGGCCCTCAGGCGGTGGCAGGGTCGGGACATCGACCTGCTGTATTGCGATGACGACAAGTCCTACGATCCCGGCTGGGTCGCCCGGATGTGCGACGCGCGGATGCGCAAGCCCGGCCATATCATCTGCGAACGTGGCTGCGACATAACCGCCATCGACCCGTCAGAGCGGACCGGCATTGCGGAACCCCGCGCGGTGCCCTCGCGTGAGCGTCGGGTCAGCGAGACCACGCTTTGGCACGACTCCGGCTATCGCCCCGCCAGCCCCTTCGCGCGCTCGTTCGATGCCGAAGGCTATCTCGACATCATGTTCGGCTTCGGCGGCGTGCTGGCCCGTCCCGACAGCTTCCACGATGATGTCTTCGAGGATCCTGGCGTGCTCTGGCCGGTCGATGACATCTGGCTGTCAGGCATGGCCGCCGCCAAGGGTACCGGCGTCTGGGCCACCGCCGAGCCGCTGCCGAGCCTTGTCCTCAGCGAGGTCGACCGCGTCGATCCGCTATATCTGATGGCGTCGGACGGTCTTGCGCGCAAAGACCTGAACTGGCTCGGCGTCGCGTGGTTCCGCGACGCCTATGGCATCTGGAGTTAAAGCGTCAGCGCGCCCCGGATCAGCACATGCGCGCGTCCCGCGACGCGGACACCCTCAATCGCATCGCGGGGTCCCAGAACCTCGACCTCGGCCTGTCCCGGACGCCCCATCCAGTGGCCCTGTTCGGCAGTGAACCGGGGCGTGTCGATCAGGCCATTCGCCCAGAGATAGGCGGCCATCGCGCCGGTGGCCGACCCGGTGAACGGGTCTTCGGGCGGCGACGGCGGATCCAGAAGCAACCGCGAAAAGGTGCGGCCGGCAGGGGTGGCGCCTTGCAGCGTCACCAAAAACGGCTCCATCGCCGCCTCGAACTGCGCCCGGAACCGGGCCAGTGCGGCAAGGTCAAGCCGCGCCCGCCGAAGCGCGTCGTGATCGCGCAGGACGGTGATGCAGAATGGCAGGCCGGTCGAGACGATCTGCGGGGTTCCCAGAATATCGCCCGGTTTCAGTCCAACGACCTCGGCTGCGATGCCGCCCGGAACCTTTTCGCCAAACGTCGGCGCAGGTTGCGTCATCGTGATCAGCCCGTCTTCCGACAGCTGCACCGGCACGATCCCGGCGCCGGTTTCCAAATGCACCGCGCCATCCACGATCATCCCGCGATCCGCAAGCGAGGCCACGGTGGCGATGGTCGGATGACCCGCAAAGGGTATCTCGGCCCGCGCAAGGAAATAGCGCACCTTCCAGTCGGCCCGCTCGGAGCCGCCGACAAAGGTGCATTCCACCAACCCGGTCTCGCGCACGAAGGCCATGCAGGTCGCATCGTCCAGAACGCCACTATCATGCACGACCGCACAGCCGTTGCCACCGAAGGGGCGGTCGGCGAAGGCGTCGACCCAATCGACCGGAAACGCGCGGTTCAATGCACGTTGACGGGGGCCAGATCGTTCTGCCGGGCGATGGCAAAGGCCATGCCACGGTCGCGCACCAGCGCCAGCCGCTCGCCATCCTCGGAATGAAGCGCGTAAAGCGTCTCGATCCCCTCGGCCTGCACCCGGATCTCCTGCGGCAGATCGGCCACCGCGACAGGGCGGACATAGACGATACGCTCGCCGGTTTCCGGTTCGAAGTCGAATTTCGTATCCATTGCTCTAACCCTTCACTTTTTTCTGATTTCTATGGTCTGGACCACGGTTTCCGGCTCGTCCCTTGCAAGGTCGATATGCAAGAGGCCATGTTCGGTCGCAGCACCCGTGACCTCGACACCCTCGGCCAGGACAAAGCTTTTCTGAAACGCGCGGGCGGCGATGCCGCGATGCAGATAGCTGCGCGCCTCGCCTGCGGGCTGGCTTTGGCCGCGGATCATCAGCTGCCGGTTCTCGACGGTGATCGACAGGTCTTCCTCGCGGAACCCCGCCACCGCCAGCGTGATGCGATAGCCGCGTTCACCGGTCTGTTCGATGTTGAAGGGCGGATAGCCGTCGCCCGACGCTTTCGCGCTGCGTTCGACAAGGCGTTCAAGCTGTTCGAACCCTAAAAGGGACGGATGCGCGCCGAAGGTCAGTTTCGTCATCTGGCAAGCCCTTGATCAAGCGACATTGCGGTTCAAGGCCCCGATTGCGGCGACCCTTGGGATGAATATGGGGATCGGCGGGCTGTGCTGCAAGTATCGGCCTGTCTCTGCGCATTTCTTCCCCCGCTGCGTGAAAATGCGCTATTGCGATGTCTCTGGCGAAGGGTTCCGGGGGCGATGAACACATCATCCGAGATGAAGAACGAAGACGTGCTGCGCGTCGAACTGGCGGTATTCCGCCGCGAACATCGCGATCTGGATCATGCGATCCAGGCGTTGGAAGAGTCTGGCCGCGCCGACCCCCTGACGTTGCGGCGGCTGAAAAAGCAAAAGCTGCAGCTAAAGGACCGGATCGCCCTGATCGAGGACAAGCTGACCCCGGATATCATCGCCTAAGCCGGATTGCGCGACCAGCACTGGTGGCTATAGTGATCGCTCGCCTCACAGGGAATTTGCAATGAGTGCCAGCGTCGGAATCATCATGGGCAGCCAGTCGGACTGGGCCACCTTGAAAGAGGCGGCGGCTCTGCTGGACGCGCTTGGTGTCTCGCACGAGGCCAGGATCGTCTCTGCCCATCGCACTCCGGACCGGCTTTGGGACTACGGCAGGACGGCCGTGGACCGTGGGCTGAAAGTCATCATCGCAGGTGCTGGCGGCGCGGCGCATCTGCCCGGCATGATGGCCTCGAAGACGCGGCTGCCGGTGATCGGCGTGCCGGTCGAGACCAAAGCACTGGGCGGTCTCGACAGCCTTTACTCCATCGTCCAGATGCCCCGGGGCTATCCGGTCGCCACGATGGCCATCGGGGCTGCTGGGGCCGCCAATGCCGGGCTGATGGCGGCGGGCATCCTGGCGCTTTCGGATGCCGGTCTCGCGCGGCGCCTCGACGACTGGCGCAGCGCCCTGACCGCTTCGATCCCAGAG
>JBBKVJ010000061.1:0-3636 GCA_037968375.1 Paracoccaceae bacterium
GATCAGGGCGAAGAAGAACAACCGAAAGACGCCGCGGGTCAGCGCCGACGAGGAGGAGAGGCCGACAGGAGAGAATGTCGTCGATCTGATGGCGGCACTCAAGCAGAGCCTTGGGGGGGGCGGCAAGACGGCCGAGAAGACGGGGACCCCCAAGCGGAAATCGGCCGCGAAGACAGCTCCGAAAGGCAGTCAAAAGAAAGCATCGTAATGGTTGGACCCGTCGACAAGCTGACCGACTACAATGCGCGGCGGGATTTTGCTCGCACCGCTGAGCCTGCGGGCCGAACCGGAGGCACCCGGCGGGCAGCCCTGAGATTTCTGGTGCAGAAGCACGCCGCCACGCGCCTGCATTATGATTTCCGCCTGGAATGGAACGGCGTCCTGATCAGCTGGGCCGTGACCCGCGGCCCAAGCGCCGACCCCCGGCAGAAGCGGCTGGCGGTGCGGACCGAGGACCATCCGCTGGACTACGGCGACTTCGAGGGCACGATCCCGAAGGGAGAGTATGGAGGCGGGACCGTCATGCTTTGGGATGAAGGCACGTGGCTGCCCAAAGGCGATCCGGAAAAGGGGCTGGCAGCCGGGAACCTCAAGGTCATTGTACAGGGGCGGCGGATGCGGGGCGCGTGGGCGCTGGTGCGGATGAAGGCGCGCAAGGGGGAGAAGCGCGAGAACTGGCTGTTGATCAAGGAGCGCGATAACCTGGTTTCGGACGATCCCGATGATCTGACGGCAGCGCACGATACGTCGGTGCGCAGCGGGCGCACAATGGCCGAGATCGCAGACGGGGCGAAGGCGAGGATTGCGCCAGATAATGAGCGGACCGGAAAGCGCCCGGCGTTTCGCAAGGTGCAGCTTGCGACGCTCGGCGACGCTGCGCCCGAGGGCGATGACTGGATCCACGAGACCAAGTTCGATGGCTATCGCTGCCTCGCGGCCCTCGGCAAGGGCGGCACGCGGCTGTTCACCCGCAACGGCAATGACTGGACCGACAGGTTCGCGGCGCTGGACGGCGCGTTCTATGCTCTCCCCTGCGAGGCCGCGCTGATCGACGGCGAGGTGATGGCGGCCCGGATCGCAGGATCGGCGTTTTCGTCGTTGCAGAGCGCATTGGAGGAGGGAGCGCCGCTGGTGTTCTACGCGTTTGATCTGTTGTCGCTGGACGGCACCGACCTTACCAAACAGCCGCAGATTGACCGACGCGCCGCCCTTGCGACTTTGATGGCCGAAATGCCCGACGGCGGCACCCTGCGGATGAGCGAGCATGTGCAGGGTCACGGACCCGAAGTTTTCGCCGCGGCCTGCAGGGCCAGGGCCGAGGGTATCGTCAGCAAGCGCGTGGACGCGCCCTATCGCGGGGCGCGCACGCGGGCGTGGCGCAAGGTCAAATGCACCCGGCGGCAGGAGTTTGTGGTGGGCGGCCTTTCGCCCTCGGACAAGCGCCGGCGGCCCTTCGCGTCTCTCCTGCTGGGCGAAATGGGTCCGGACGGGCTGCGGTATCGGGGACGCATCGGCACCGGGTTCACCGATGCGGATCTTGACCGGCTTGAAAAGGCCGTGAAGGTTCGCAAGACGAATCCATTCACGAAGGTGCCCCCGGACATTGCCCGCTCGGCAATCTGGGTGACGCCCGATCTTGTCGTCGAGGTCGACTTTGCCGAACTCACCGCTGACGGGCACATCCGTCATGGCACCTTCCTAGGTCTGCGCGAGGACAAGGAGGCAGCCGCCGTGACTCTTGAAGTGGCGGAAACCGACGCCCCCGTCGTCACCAGCGTGCGGATCAGCAATTCTGACCGACAGGTATTTGGAAACGCTGGCTACACCAAGCTCGACGTCGCGCGCTATTACGAGCGGGCGGGCGAGCGACTGACCGAGATCGCGGGCCATCGGCCTTTGTCCCTCCTGCGCTGCCCGAGCGGCATTGATGGCGAACGCTTCTTTCAGAAGCACGGCCACGGCACGATGCCCGCCTCGCTGCAGCGGATCGCGATAGAGGAAAGCGACGGCACGATGTCGGACTACCTCTACGCCACCCGCCCTAAATCCTTCGTCGCCGCCGCGCAGATGGGCACCATCGAGTTCCACATCCAAGGCGCGCGCGTTGACCGGCTGGACCGGCCAGATCGACTGGTTTTCGACCTTGATCCCGACGAGGGCCTCGGCTGGAAGGACGTTCGGCAAACCGCCATCGACCTGCGCGGATGGCTGTCCGATCTCGCGCTCGAAAGCGGGGCGATGGTGACGGGGGGCAAGGGTATCCACGTCTGGGTGCCGCTGCGCCGGACACAAGGTTGGGACGCGGTGCGTGGCTTTGCGAAAACGCTGGCGCATGTGCTGGAGGCCAAGGAGCCGAAGCGGTTCACGGCCTCGATGTCGAAGACGCGCCGCAAAGGGCGGATCTTCATCGATTGGCTTCGCAACGAACCCGGGGCGACGGCGGTGGCACCTTGGTCATTGCGCGCCCGTCCCGGTGCGCCCGTTGCAGTACCGTTAGAATGGGAGGAACTGGCCGATCTGCAGAGTGCCGGGGCGTTCACGCTCGGAAATATTGACGCTCGTCTCGCAACCCCCTGCCCCTATCTTGCGCAGGCGAACGATCTGCAGTCCCTGGATGCCAGGACAGCTGAGCTGTTGCAGGATTGGATTGACAGCTAGCTGTTACATACGACTAAGGCGGCCACCCTCGCAGGTAACCGCCGCTGTTGTGTGAAATCCAAACGCTGCTTTGACGTTCAGTCGGTATGCTCCGGCAGGCTCTTCAGCTGATCCTTCGTCATCGCGGTTGTTGCGTGAACCTTGCCATTCTCGTCGCGCATGAAGTTCAGCTGCGAGACGCCCAAGGCCACCGGTTTGGCGCCGAGGCCGAGAAATCCGCCGACATCGACAACGACCCGAGCGATTGCACCGGTGCCATGGAAGTGGGACACGTCACCGATATGACTGTCGTCCGGTCCGTAGACGTTCGCGCTTTCAAGCGTCGATCCGATCAGTTCTTCGGGTCGGAGCGGCGTGTGCTTGGAATGGTCCATAGAGATGGCCTCGCTTTGGTTGAAGTTTTCACTACGGAGTGAACAACGCGAGAACGACGCGGTTCCCGGTTGCCAAACAAAACGGGCGGAAAGCCGCGCGGCGTCGGGTACGGAGGTTCTTAATTTGCCTGACTTTCTTCGTCCATCGCGTGCGCTCAGGCGCCGTCAAGCAGGTCCACCGTGTTGCCTGCCGGGTCGGTAAAGGCGGACAAATGACGGGAGTCGAAGCTTTCAATGCACTCCCCGTCTGGTATTTCGACGCCAGAGTTGCGCAAACGCTCAATCTCGGAATCCAGATCGTCGATACGCAGGGCGACGGCGGTCAGATCGCCGCTTTTCGTCACCCAACTGCATCGCCGCGCTTTATGCAGTCGAGTGACCATCATTGCGAGCGGCCCAAACCGGACCTCCACTCGCCAGTCAAACTCCGCAACGCAGCTACCGCAGACCGGCCATTCGTCCATCGTGCAGCAGGCGCTTTTTCTATTGGCTGCCTTCCTACGAAGACAGACATCTTTCTCATCCAGAGTCTAACGGCCCGATGTCACCAGTCCAGCAGACGCTCAACGTCGTCACGGTAGGTCTCGGCCTCCGCGGCCATCCA
>JBBKVJ010000062.1:0-6144 GCA_037968375.1 Paracoccaceae bacterium
GACTGCGACGCCGACCTCGGCCAGGCGCGCCCGCAGATCGGTGGCCCGGCCGGTGATGCCTGCCGCCTCGTCCGCCGTCATGTCACCCTGGGCCACCGCCTGATCCAACCCGTCGGCGACACGCCGGACATCGGCCATCATCAGCCCGCGCGCGGTGGTGTCGGATATATCCGCACTGGCGATCTGGCCGGCGACCCGATTGTCGATCACGATCGGCGCGACCAGAGTCCAGGCGGCCAGGATCAAGAGCGCCGGCACCAGCGTGAACATGGCGACATTCCAGCCGTAGTAATTGGGCAGCGAATGCAGCGTGCGGATATCGCCGCCCGCCGAGGCGACGGCCCTGCCCCGGCCCAGGAGAAACCCCAGGGCGCCAAGGGCCAGAACGATCAGCGTGGTCCAGAAGGCGGGCATGGCAGTGTCCGTTTGTCGAAATGTGAAAGGCGGCGGCCAGACCCGATCTCGGGTCCGGCCAAAGGTCAGCCGTATAGCCTACATCGCTTCGCCGCTGCCGACCCTGGCTTGCGTCCCGGCCAGTTCGGGGTCCGAGACCAGCCCGTATTCGGCCAGCGGCCCGTCGGGGCCTGCGACCTCGTCGGCGACGAAGAACTCGGCGAACTCCTGCAGGCCGGGGATCACGCCCAGATGCGCCTTCTTGATATAGAAGAACAGCGGTCGCGACACCGGGTATTCACCGCTCGCGATGCTCTCGGTCGAAGGCACCACGCCCGCCATGGTCGCGACCTGCAGCTTGTCGGTGTTGTTCTCGTAGAACGACAGGCCGAAGACACCGATGCCGTTCCGGTTGGCCTCGATCCGGGCCAGCGTCTCGGTATAGTCGCCGTCGATATCGACCGAGCGGCCATCAGTGCGCAGCGCCACACAGGCCGCCTCGCCCGCCTCTTCCGAGCCCTTGGCGGTGGTCAGAACCTGCAGCGCGCCCGAGGCGTCGCAGCCCGCCGCGATGACCTGCTCTTCGAACACCTCACGGGTGCCGTGCTTGGTGCCCGGAATGAAGGCCTGAATTTCCTGCACGGGCAGTGCGGCGTCAATCTCGTTCCACATCGTGTAGGGGTTGGCCACGACCGCGCCATCCACGACGACCTCGGCGGCCAGGGCGTTGTACCAGTGCTCGGGCGTGAACGCGAAGCCGTTGCCGTTGATGCCGGAGGCAAAGACGATGCCGTCATAGCCGATGCGCACCTCGATGATCTCGGTCACGCCATTGGCGGTGCATTCCGCCAGCTCGTTCTCGCGGATCGCGCGTGAGGCGATGGCGATGTCGATGGTGCTCTCGCCCACCCCTCCGCAGAACCGCTTCAGCCCGGCGGACGAGCCGCCCGATTCGACGACCGGGGTCGGGAAATCGAAGTTCTCGCCAAAGGCTTCGGCGACGATGGTGGCATAGGGCAGCACGGTCGACGATCCGGCGACCTGAACCTGATCGCGCGCGGCGGCGGCAGTGGCCGAAACGGTCAGGATGGCAAGGGTCGAGACGCCGCGTTGCAACGAGGTCATGGAGAAGCTCCCGAAGGTTTCACATTCCGGCCGCAGCAGGCAGGCGACCTTGGGTATCCAGCTAGGGTCTGGCTGCAATGCTTTTGTGACAGCGATGTAACAGCAGCATGACAATCGGGAAAGCGGTGGGTTTTCTGCTGGCGGTCAGGCCCCGGTTTCCGCCAACGGCAGGATCACCGTGAAGCGGCTGCCCTGCCCCGGCGTGCTGTCGATGCTGAGACGCCCCCGGTGGCGGCCCACGATGTGCTTGACGATGGCCAGCCCCAGCCCGGTGCCGCCCTCCTCGCGCGAGCGATGCGTGTCGATGCGGTAGAACCGTTCTGTCAGGCGCGGGATATGCACCGGCTCAAAGCCCTCGCCCCGGTCGATCACCTCGATTCTTGCCGCAGGCCGCTTCAAAACGGGGTCCATCGCCGCCTCGGTCAGCGCGATTGTCACCAGTCTGCCCGCAGCCGCATATTTGATTGCGTTCTCAACCAGATTGGTGACCACCTGGGTCAACTGATCGGAGTCGCCGCGCACCAAGGAATCACCGTCGCCGGTGGTGATTTCGATGGCAACCCCGCGCTCGGTCGCCTGCGGTAGAAGTGCGGCACGGACCGAGGTCAGCAGAGGCGCCAGATCGACCTCGGCACTGGGCCGCACCCGAGCCTCGCTTTCGACCCGGTTCAGCGACAGAAGATCGCTGACCAGACGTTCCATCCGGGCGGCCTCATGCGCCATGATCGCCAAAAACCGCCCGCGTGCGGTTGGATCGTCGCGCGCCGCACCTTGCAGCGTCTCGATAAAGCCGATCAGAGCGGTCAGCGGAGTCCGCAATTCGTGGCTGACATTGGCGACGAAATCGCGCCGCATCTGGCCTGCCGCCGCAAGTGCGGTGATATCCTGGAAACTGACCATGACGCCCGAGAATCCGTCGCCGGAAAGAGGCTCGGCGCGCACCGCCCAAAGGGTTTCATGAGCCATCTCATAACTCAGATGGCGCCCCGTCGCGGCCACACGGTCACGAAACGCGGTCTCGACGCAATCGATGAAGGCCGGCGCTCGAAGGGCGGTCATGTAGTGCCGGCCTTCCGCCTGTACGCCGACAATGGCGTTTGCGGCCCGGTTCACGATATGCACCCGCTGGTCGCTGCCAATCAGCAGCACCGGCATCGGCAGCGCTGATACCAGCGCCCGGATCATGTCGGAATTCATCGCCCCGACGCTCTCAGATGGTTGCAAATCGTTCTGCCGGGCCTAGAGTGAACTTTGGCCCCATAATACAAGTATAGGTGGATCAACGGGTTCGGGGCCAAGTTGGAGGAGACCATGGTCCGCGATGGCGGACCCAAGGCGAAGGATGCAGCGGTGACCTTGTTCGGAACGGAAACGCGATGAAGGGCGGTATCCCCAGCCCCGAATCCGGCAGTGCCGCGGCTCAGACACGGGTTCTTTTCGTCAGCAATCTGCCGAAATCCACCCGTGGTGCCGACGTTACTGACGGTCGGTTCGGACCGGATATCGAGGTCGTCGATTTCACTTCGGTCAGCGAGGCCTTGCTCCGCGATTTCGATCCGCATTTCGTCGTCTCTCCGATCTTGACCCCAGGTTTCGATATCGTGGACCTGGCGTTCCGGCTTTGGCAATTGCGGTTCGAAGGTGCCTATCGGGTGCTGACCGAGGCACCGCTGCCCAACCCCGGCCTGGTGCTGCGCGAGGTGCGGGCGCAGTGTCCGGGTCTTGATATCGACCTTCTGAGCATGGAAACGCTGCGCGGCTGACGGTTCAGCCTGCATCCTTGGCGATTTTTGCAGCACGGGTCATCTCGTCGATCAGGATCGCCACCGGCTCGACCCCGACCGATACCCGGAAGAATCCCTCGGATATGCCGATGGCCGCCCGCGCCTCGGGTCTCAGCGCCCTGTGCGAGGACGAGGCGGGATGCGACAGCGTGGTGCCGATATCGCCCAGCGTCGGGGCAAAGGCGATGTCGGGACAGGCGCGGGTAAAGGCATTGGCCGCCGCGCGCCCGCCGGTCAGCTCGAAACTGAGCATATTGCCACCCCGATCCCCCAGCAGCGCCACCGCGCGGTTGTGATCGGGATGATCGGGGCGCGTCGGATACAGCACGCGCTTGATACCGGGGGCGCCGGCCAGCGCCTCGGCCAGCCTGACGGCATTTTCCTCGGCGCGGTCATAGCGCAGCTCGAACGAATAGAGCCCGCGTTCGGCCAGCCAGCAATCGAAGGGCGACGGCGTCAACCCGATGGTGACGGCGGTGTCGTAGATCGCCTTGCGGTGTGCTGCATCTTTCGCTGCAACATAGCCCAGCGTCACATCGGAATGGCCCGCCAGCAGCTTGGTGACCGAATGGATCACGATATCGGCGCCATGTTCGAACGGCCGCAACCCGCGCGGCGTGGTAAAGGTGTTGTCGACCGCCAAGAGCACGCCGCGATCTTTGGCGATCCGCGCGATGCCCTCAAGATCGGCGACGCGCAGTGTCGGGTTCGAGACCAGTTCGATCAGGATCATCCGGGTCTCGGGGCGGAGTGCGGCTGCGATGGCACCGGCATCGGTCGGGTCGGCAAAGGTGGTGGCAACGCCGAAACGCGGCAGTTCCTCTTTCATCAGGCGCAACGAGCGACCGTACAGCTGATCGCCGCCAACGACATGATCGCCCGACTTCAAGAGGCCGAACATCACCGCCGTCACCGCCGCCATCCCCGATCCGGTGATCAGTCCGCCCGTCGCACCTTCCAGCGCATCAATCTTTTGCGCCAGAACCTCGGAATTGGGATGGCCTTCGCGGGCGTAGGTATAGCCCTTGGTCCGCCCCTCGTATTGTGCATCCAGCGCGTCGGGGCTGTCAGACGAGAACACCACCGAGGGTGAGAGCGGCGTCACCACCGGGCGCGAGGCACTGTCGGGCCAGGGCGTGCGGCGCACGAGTGTCGCCGGGCCGGTTTTGGGTGGGGTTTGCGGTGTATCGCTCAATTTCGGCTCCGTTCCTTGGCGGTTGGGTCGAGGGGGCTGTCGGCCCCCGCCACGCGTCGCCGCGCGGCCCCCCGACGGTATTTGTGACAAAAGGAATTCTAGAGGGCGCGGAGATCCTCCGCAAAGCGGCGGGCGCGGTCCTGATAGTGTTGCGCGGCGGCTTTCAGCCCGTCGATGGCTTTGGCATCAAGCAGGCGGACCACCTTGCCGGGCGCGCCCATGACCAGCGCGCCGTCGGGAATCTCCTTGCCCTCGGTCACCAGCGCGCCGGCGCCGATCAGGCAGTTCTTGCCGATCATCGCCCCGTTCAGCACCGTGGCGCCCATGCCGATCAGGGTTTCGTCGCCGATGGTGCAGCCGTGCAGCATCGCCTTGTGACCGATGGTGCAATCGCGCCCCACCGTCAGCGGAAACCCCATATCGGTATGAAAGACGCAGTTCTCCTGCACGTTCGACCCCTCGCCCAGAATGATCGGTTCGTTATCGCCGCGCAGCACCGAACCGAACCAGACCGAGGCGCGGGCGCCCAGAAAGACCTTGCCGATCAGCACCGCCCCGGGCGCCACCCAGGCCCCGGCGTCGATCACGGGCAGGTGCCGCCCAAGCGCATAGATCGTCATGTGCGGCCCTCGAATTCGGCGTTGAGGCCTTTCACGAACTCCGAAAGGCCGGGCTGGCGGCCGCGACGCAGGCGCTCGGCGGTCAGGATCGCGCGCAGGTCGGCCTCGCAGGCGTCCAGATCGCGGTTGATCAGCACATAATCGTATTCCGCCCAGTGACTGATCTCGGCCTCGGATTTCGCCATCCTTGCACGGATCGTCTGATCGCTATCCTGTGCGCGGTCGCGCAGCCGCCGCTCAAGTTCGGCGATCGACGGCGGCAACAGGAAGATCGACACCGTGTCATTGCCAAGGGCCGAATTGCGAATCTGCTGGCCGCCCTGCCAGTCGATATCGAACAGGGTATCCTCGCCCCGGGTCAGCGCGGCTTCGACCGGCGCCCGCGGACTGCCGTAAAGGTGATCGAAGACCTCGGCATGTTCCAGCATCTCGGCCCCGGCGGCCATCCGCTGGAACTCGGCGCGCGTGCGAAAATGGTATTCGCGGCCATCTTCCTCTCCCACGCGCGGCGGCCGCGTGGTGGCCGACACCGAAAACCGGATGCCCGGGTCCCACGCCATCAACCGCCGTGCCAGCGTCGATTTGCCCGCGCCCGAGGGCGAGGACAGGATGATCAGCAACCCGCGTCGGGCCAATGTCGCACGCACCGTCATTCCACGTTCTGTACCTGTTCGCGCAACTGGTCTATCACCGCCTTCAGGGCCAGCGCCACCCGCGACAGACCCGCGTGATTGGCCTTGGCGGCCAACGTATTGGCCTCGCGGTTGAACTCCTGCGTCAAAAAATCCAGGCGCCGCCCGATCGGTGCAGCCTCGGCCAAGAGCGCCCGCGCCGCACCGACATGGGCGCCCAGCCGGTCGATCTCTTCGGTAACATCGGTCTTGACCGCAAGCAGCGCGATCTCCTGCGCGACGCGGGCCGGATCGGCGGCCTCGGCGCCAGCCATGACGCGGGCCAGTGCGCCGCGAAACGCCTCGGCCTGGACCGGTGCGCGCGCCTCGGCTTCGCGCGTCGCCTCGGCGGTCAG
>JBBKVJ010000063.1:0-4462 GCA_037968375.1 Paracoccaceae bacterium
ATGCTGGTGGCCGAGGGGGCGCCGATCCCGCTGACCCCGGCGCTCGTCCGCGATACCCTGATCGCCCAGATCGACGGCGGCCAGGTCGGCGGCATCCCGGTGACGCAGCTCGATACCGACGCGGCACGCCAGCGCGCCTATGCAGCGCTGGTGGCGGAGGGTCTGGCCCGACCTGCCGTCGCCGAGGCCGACATGACCGCGCTCCTTGCCCGCCACGTCTTCTACGACGCCAATGTCGAGCAAGATACCGCCGTCACCGCCGCCGCCACAGCCGCGCTCGAACGGATCAATTTCAACGTCGGCCTGAACCAGGGCCTCGACCTCGCGCTCGACGCGCTGTCACTGGCCTCGATCTACTTCCTCGCCGCCATCGGCCTTGCGATCACCTTTGGCGTGATGGGCGTCATCAACATGGCGCATGGCGAATTCATCATGATGGGCGCCTATACCGGCTACGTGGTGCAGCAGTTCGTGCCCGACCACACGCAATCGATCCTCTTGGCCATCCCGCTGGCCTTCGCCGTCACTTTCGCCGCCGGTGTGGCGATGGAGCGGCTGGTGATCCGCTGGCTCTACAACCGCCCGCTGGAGACGCTGCTGGCAACCTTCGGGATTTCCATTGCCCTGCAGCAGCTGGCCAAGAACATCTTCGGCACCCAGGCCCGGCCGCTGACAGCACCCGGTTGGCTCGACGGCGCGCTGGTGGTGAACGACGTGGTCGCGATCAGCTATATCCGGATCGCCATCTTCGGCCTCGCGCTGATCTTCCTCGGCGTCTACCTCTACATCATCAAGCGCACCCGGCTTGGCCTTGAAACCCGCGCGGTCACGCAGAACCCCCGCATGGCCGCGTCGATGGGGATCAACCCGAACCGGGTCAACATGCTGACCTTCGGCCTCGGCTCGGGCATCGCGGGGATCGCCGGGGTCGCCATCGGGCTTTTCGCCAAGGTCACCTCGGAACTCGGCACCGACTATATCGTGCCAAGCTTCATGACCGTCGTCGTCGGCGGTGTCGGCAACATCTTCGGCACGCTGGCAGGCGCCGCGATGATCGGCTTCCTGCAAAAGGGCATCGAGTGGTTCAACCCCTCGAATACTTTGGCGGCACAGACCTACATGATCGTCTTCATCATCCTCTTCATCCAGTTCCGGCCGCGTGGCATCGTCGCGCTCAAGGGCCGTGCGGCGGGGGATTGAGCGATGCAGCGCAGCTTTATCGCCCGAAACCCCTCGGTGCTGGTCTTCCTCGCCGGGCTGGCGCTGTTCACGCTCGCCGTCACCCTCCTCTCCGAAGCCTTCGGCACCGGGCTGATCTCGACCTCCTTCGTCAAGACCCTCGGCAAGACACTCTGCCTCTGCCTCGTGGCCATCGCGATGGACCTGGTCTGGGGCTATTGCGGTATCCTCTCGCTTGGCCATTTCGCGTTCTTCGGGCTGGGCGGCTACATGATCGGCATGTGGCTGATGTACGAGCGCACCCGCGACATCGTCGCCCGCTCGCTCGCCGAGGCGCCGATCCCACCGACCCCGGCCGAGATCGTCGACGCCATCGGCAATCAGATATTCGGGGTCGTCGGCGCCAGCGAGTTCCCGCTGGTCTGGGCCTTCGCCGACAGCCTCGCCGTCCAGCTGGCGCTGGTGGTGCTGGTGCCCGGGGTCCTGGCGCTGGTTTTCGGCTGGCTGGCATTCCGCAGCCGGGTGACGGGGGTTTACCTCTCGATCCTGACCCAAGCGATGACCCTGGCGCTGGCGCTCTACCTCTTCCAGAATGACAGCGGGCTGCGCGGCAACAACGGCCTGTCGGGATTGCAGAACATCCCCGGGCTCGACCATCTGCCGCAATCTGTGGTCTCGGTCTGGTTCCTTTGGGCCTCCGCGCTGGCGCTGGGGCTCGGCTATCTGCTGACCGCGTGGCTGGTCAGCGGCAAATTCGGCTCAGTGATCCGCGGCATCCGCGACAACGAAAACCGGGTGCGCTTTCTCGGCTATTCGGTCGAGGCCTACAAGCTGGCCGTGTTCACGCTGACGGCCTGCCTGGCGGGGATCGCCGGGGCGCTCTATTACCCGCAGGCCGGCATCATCAACCCGGCGGAAATCGCGCCCGTCGCCTCGATCTATCTCGCCGTCTGGGTCGCCATCGGCGGGCGCGGGCGGCTCTATGGTGCGGTGATCGGCGCAACCTTCGTCAGCCTCGTTTCAAGCTGGTTCACCGGCGGGCAGGCGCCCGATATCAACCTCGGGTTCATCACCATCAACTGGGTCGACTGGTGGCTGATCGTGCTGGGCCTTAGCTTTGTCGTGGTGACGCTCTTTGCGCCGAAGGGTATCGGCGGGCTGGTCGATCTCTGGACCCAAGCCCGCAGTCCCGACCGGCACGGCGCCGATCTCGGCCCCGATCCCGGCGCGCTGCGCGAAAGGGAGGCGCTGGAATGAGCACGCTTCTCGAGGTCTCCGGCGTCTCGGTCACGTTCGACGGGTTCCGCGCGATCAACAATCTCAGCTTCCAGATCGGTGAGGCCGAGATGCGCGCAATTATCGGTCCGAACGGCGCCGGCAAGACCACCTTCATGGACATCGTCACCGGCAAGACGAAACCCGATGAGGGCCGCATCCTCTGGGGCAGCATGAACCGGTCGCTTCTGGGCATGTCGGAGGCGAAGATCGCGCGCGTGGGCATCGGTCGGAAATTCCAGAAACCCACGGTATTCGAGGATCAGAGCGTCCGCGAAAACCTGCTGATGGCGCTCAAGGCCCGACGTGGCGTTCTGGCGGTTCTCTTCTACCGGCCGCCGCCGGATGACCTGCGCAAGGTCGAGGGACTGGCCGGAGAGATCGGCCTGCAAGATCAACTCGACCGCAAATCGGGCGAACTTAGCCACGGTCAGAAGCAGTGGCTCGAAATCGGCATGCTTCTGGCGCAGGAGCCGCGGCTTTTGCTGGTCGACGAACCCGCCGCCGGCATGACCCCGGAGGAACGCGAGCATACAACCCGTATTCTGGTCGAGGCGGCGAAGACTCGGGCGGTCGTCGTCGTCGAGCATGACATGGAGTTCGTCCGCCGCCTGAATTGCCGCGTCACCGTGTTGCATGAAGGCTCGGTGCTGGCCGAGGGCAGCCTCGATCATGTCACGGCGAACCAAAAGGTCATTGATGTATATCTGGGGCGCTGATCCATGCTGACCGTCGAGAACCTGACCCTGCATTACGGTCATTCGCAGATCCTGAACGGCATCTCGCTTCAGGCGCTCTGCGGACAGGTCACCTGCGTAATGGGCACAAACGGCGTCGGCAAAACCAGCCTGATGAAGGCCATCTCGGGAACCCATCCGCGCTCGGGCGGCACCCTGGCGCTCGACGGTGAGGCGTTGCGCCCGCTGCCCGCCCATATGATGGCGCAGAAGGGCGTCGGCTACGTGCCGCAGGGGCGCGAGATCTTTCCGCTGCTCACCGTGCGGGAAAATCTCGAAACCGGTTTTAACTGCCTGCCCGCCGGAGGGCGCCGTATTCCCGAAGAGATCCTGGCGCTGTTTCCGGTGCTGAAGGACATGCAGAACCGACGCGGCGGCGATCTTTCCGGCGGCCAGCAGCAGCAACTTGCCATCGCCCGGGCGCTGATCACCCGGCCCAAGCTGCTGCTGCTGGATGAGCCGACCGAAGGTATTCAACCGAACATCATCCAGCAGATCGGTGAAGTGATCGTCCAGCTGCGCGACCAAGGGGAAATGGCGATCATCCTGGTCGAGCAGTTCTTCGAATTCGCCTACGGGATTGCCGATCAGTTCTGCGTCTTGCGACGTGGTCAGGTGATGCTGTCGGGAAACAAATCGTCGATTTCGAAGGCAGAGCTCATGAAGGGCGTTTCGGTCTGAAGGGTCGCACGGGTGCTGTCAGACGAATGCGAACCAGTCTCCGCGTGGACCGAGTGCCTGCTACTTATGCGGCACAGTGACCACGCCACTCAGTAAGAGCAGCGGCACTCTTCGTCTTGAAGAGATCTCGGCTGACGAGACTACGTACATGCTTCAAGTGGTTGAAGACCAAGGCGTGGACGGAGGCAAATTGCTGGAGACTTCGCATGCGCCTAAACCGCAGCATCGCACGCTCCAGTCGTCGGAAAGGGATGAGCGGATTTTCCGACCAATTGTTGATCCAGCTGCCTGTTTCCTGTTCTCCAACCGCTTGAGCAGGTTCCTCACGTTCGACACGTGCCACGCGCCCCCGCTCCGCGTGCGCATGCCGCGTGCGTTCATTTCGACGGCGATGGCGCGGAGTGAGGTGGCGCCGGTCGCGCGGACATCGGCGACGACCCCGGCAAGGTCCGCTGCGAACCTATCTGCATTCCCGGAGACAGTCGCCCTAAGCGCCACACCACCCTCTCCGGCCCGCCGCAGGGCGGCAGCGCCATTGGTATTGCCGAGCTTCACGCCGCGGGCCTTGGCCACTGCCAGCGCCTCCCTGG
>JBBKVJ010000064.1:0-9687 GCA_037968375.1 Paracoccaceae bacterium
GGGGTGCAGATCTCTTGGTGAAGCCGCGGATCACCTGATTTGGCAGGCGCGGCGAATGTCTCCTTTTACGGGCCGCAGCGCAGCAACGCGATGGTCGCACGAGCGGCAGCTCTGGGCCGTTCGGTCTCAACCGGCACTGCCCGGCGGCGCAAGGATTGCTGGGCTGGAATGCTCTGGGGGACTATGTGGGGGATGCGCGGGCGCTATCTTTACGTAAGCCAATGCAAAATAAAAAGAATTAAGAAGAAATTGGCGGAGCCGAAGGGATTCGAACCCTCGAGACGTTTCCGTCTGCGCCCTTAGCAGGGGCGTGCCTTCGACCACTCGGCCACAGCTCCGCCGACGGGTCTACGGTCAAACCTGACCGATTTACAAGGGCGGGAAATGAAAAAGACAGGCCAACCCAAACTGGATCGGCCTGCCATGGGACGCGGATCAGAGAGCTTCGGGGTCCGCACCGGCTGCAATTGCGGCAGCCTGTTCGTCGGGTGCCAAAGGCGCGCGCCAGCTTGTTGCGGGATCGCGCCCGACGCTGGCATCAATGAACTCGTTGTCGAAGGTGATGTTCACGTTCTGCCAGACATCTTTGTACTTCTCGGGCAGGAACTTCTTCACGACGAAAATCGTCGGACGACGATCGCCAAAGGCAGAACGCTGAATGAGCACGGCCTCGGGGCGATGCACACCCCGCGCTTCGAGCACATCGTCCTTGAGCAGGACGTCAAGAACGAAAGCCGGTCGCTTCGTATGATGCAGATTGCCGATTTCTTCCATGATCTTCCCGAACTCCGGTGTCGATACAAAGTCGATGAGTTCATCGTATGTCCTGCGCATCGCCGCCGTCAGCTCGGTACGATCATAGGTCAGGCCGTCATAGCCTGAATAGCCAAGGTCGAGTGCCATGGGGCATCTCCTTTTCCGGATGGTCATTGAACAGAGGAAGCCGGGATGAACCGCCCCGTCAGATTAGTTCCTCAGGTAGAAAAACCGCCGCAGCCGCAAAAGGTGAGGCCGCCGCCGGCACAGGCGCCCCAGCCAAGCGGATCCATTTCTGGGATACGCCCGCCGATGATCGGCCCGATCTCAATCCGCTCGCCGCGGATTTTGTCTTCGAACACGCGGCTGGTCAGACGGAAGTCCTTGGGAATATTCGCCCCGGCCTCGCGGAGGCCGTCAAGGCTCAGAACCTTCGAGACCGCATCCATTCCCTCACCGTTGTCGGCCTGCTCACGAGCCTTGCGCATCCGCTCGATGAATTCGGGCGAAGTGATTGTTTCGACCACTTCGGACGTGACGCGCAGCAGGCGTTCGCGATCCAGTTGGCCTTTGACCTCGCGGCGCTCGTCATCGAGCGTCTCAAGGCGAGTTTCGAGCTTTGCCTTGCTTGTCTTCGTCGCCATGATTTCCTCCTTTGAATACGGGACCATCTCAATGAAGTTGCATCGGTTTGAAGCGACTTCTGGGCTGAAAATACGCCACATTGGCCCCGTTGGAATACTACCACAGATTGTAAAGATCGTATATCCTACAATTTAAAGGGATTTCAACCGCATGCCGTTGGCACCACGATCTTCGGCGCGTTGCCCGCCGCATTCCGATTCGCGTGCAAGCTCATCCGCTGAACAGGAAATGCAGGACATCGCCGTCCTTCACCTCATAGCTTTTCCCCTCGACCCGCATCTTGCCCGCATCCTTCGCCGCCTGCTCGCCGCCAAGGCTCACAAAATCGTCGTAGCCGATGGTTTCCGACCGGATGAATCCCCGCTCAAAATCGCCGTGGATCACCCCCGCCGCCTGCGGCGCCAGCGTGCCTTTGCGGATCGTCCAGGCGCGCGCCTCTTTCGGACCAACTGTAAAGTAGGTCTGCAGGCCCAAAAGCTGGTAACCCGCCCGGATCAGCCGATCCAGCCCGGCCTCTTCCAGCCCCATCTCGCCCAGGAATATTCCGGCTTCGTCGGCTTCAAGCTGGCTGATTTCCTCTTCGATCTTGGCCGAGATCACCACCGCCAAAGCGCCGTGTTTCGCGGCATATTCGGCTACCTTGGCCGAGAACGCGTTGCCCTTGGCCGCCTCGGCCTCATCGACATTGCAGACGTAAAGCACGGGCTTGGCCGTCATCATCTGCAGCCCGCGCCAGGTTTTCCGATCTTCATCGGCAACCGCGACATCGCGGGCGGGCCGACCCTCGGCCAGCGCTGCCTGCGCCGCCTTCAACAGCCGCTCCTGATCCAGCGCCTCCTTCTCGCCGCCGCGCACCTTGCGCGACAGGTTCTGCAGCCGCTTTTCGACCGACTCCAGATCGGCCAGCATCAGTTCGGTTTCGATGGTTTCGATATCGGCGATCGGGTCGATCCGGCCCTCGACATGGGTCACGTCATCGTCCTCGAAACAGCGCACCACATGGGCGATGGCGTCGCATTCGCGGATATTGGCGAGGAACTGGTTGCCAAGGCCCTCGCCTTTGGACGCGCCCTTCACCAGCCCCGCGATATCGACAAAGGTCATCCGGGTCGGGATGGTCTGCTTCGACCTGCCAATCGCCGCCAGCTTGTCCAGCCGCGCGTCAGGCACCGCGACATCGCCGACATTCGGCTCGATCGTGCAGAACGGAAAGTTCGCGGCCTGCGCGGCAGCGGTGCGGGTCAGCGCGTTGAACAGCGTGGATTTGCCGACGTTCGGCAGGCCGACGATCCCGGTCTTGAAGCCCATGTCCCAACCCTCCTGCAGCGCGGCCCCCGGTGTCTAGGGGGGCTGCGCGGGGCGTGCAAGTGGCCTCAGCCGGCCTTTTCGCGGGACTGGAAGATCAAGAGCCAGGCCAGGATGATAAACATCGGATGCGTCAGCCCGCCCGAAAGGATCAGCGCGGGGATCCAGATCAGGAACACGACGATGGCCAGGATCGTCCTTCCGGTCAGCAGGATCGACAGCGGCGGCACCAGGATGGCGAGGATATAGTTCATCAGGCAGAGATAGGTGCGCCACTGCGCGATGTCCAGATTTCCCCGCCAACGTCTTCGTGCAACCGAGTGCGGTGCCGCCGCTGCTTCTGAGAAAGGAGTCGACCAGAGCGCCATCTGCGGTAGATTTGCCCCCAGGAGGACCCATCCATGAGCTTCATTCCCTATCTCTTCTTCGATGGCACCTGCGAAGAGGCGCTGAACTTTTACGCCGAGGTATTTGGTGGCACCGTCGACGGCGTCATGCGCTATGCGGACATGCCGCCCGGCAATGGCGACCTGCCGCAGGGCCATGAAAACCGCATCATGAACGCCACATTGAAAGTCGGCGATGCCACCTTGATGGCCTCCGACAGCATGTCGGAAAGTTTCGAGCCGTCGCGCGGCACCAGCCTTTACATGGGCTACGACGATATCGAACGCGCCAAGCGCGTCTTCGTACGGCTGGCCAAAGGCGGCGCTGTCACGATGCCATTTGAGCCGACCTTCTGGTCCCCGGGCTTCGGCTCTTGCCGCGACCGTTATGGCACCGAATGGATGATCGGCGTCGACGAAGCGGCCGACGTCGCTTGATTTCCCGCCCCCGGTCCGGCAAGTGAGGCCGGATACGAGGGAGACGGCGACAGATGACCCGGATCGACGCGAAATTCGCCCAGCTTCGGGCCGACGGTCGCAAGGCCTTTGTCGCCTATGTCATGGCGGGCGATCCGGACTATGCGACCTCGCTGGAGATTTTGAAGGGCCTGCCGGGTGCAGGTGTGGACATCATCGAGATGGGCCTGCCCTTCACCGACCCGATGGCCGATGGCCCGACGATCCAGCTGGCGGGTCAGCGCGCCCTGGCTGCCGGGCAGACGTTGCAGAAGACCCTCGACATGGCGGCAGAGTTTCGCCGCGGCGACAACGAAACCCCGATCGTGATGATGGGTTACTACAACCCGATCTATTCGCGCGGGGTCGACCGTTTTCTGGTCGATGCCAAAGCCGCCGGGATCGACGGGCTGATCGTTGTCGATCTGCCGCCGGAAGAGGAGGCCGAACTGTGTATCCCGGCGCAGAAGGCGGGCCTCAACTTCATTCGTCTTGCCACGCCCACGACCGATGACAAGCGGCTGCCGAAGGTGCTGCAGAACACATCCGGTTTCGTCTACTATGTGTCAATCACCGGGATCACCGGGGCGGCGGCGGCCGAGGCCGTCGATGTCGGCCCCGAGGTGGCGCGGATCAAGGCGCAGACCGAACTGCCGGTGATTGTCGGCTTCGGCATCCGGACGCCCGAGACCTCCGAGGCTATCGCCCGGGTCGCCGATGGTGCGGTGGTCGGCTCGGCCATCGTCGACCTGATCGGCAAGGGCCGCCCGGTGTCCGAAGTTCTGAGCTTTGTGAAATCCCTTGCGGACGGCGCCCACCGCGCCTGAAACAGACCCCACCCCTTCCGGCATTTGCCTGCGCCACTCCGAGTTGCTATCGGTGGCAAAGCATCGGCCAGGGGGAACAAACGTGCCCGTCATCACCAATATCGACGATCTCAAGCGCCTGTATCGCCGCCGTGTGCCGAAGATGTTCTTCGACTATGCCGAGTCGGGCAGCTGGACTGAGCAAACCTTCCGCGAGAATTCGTCAGATTTCGACCAGATCCGGCTCCGCCAGCGCGTCGCCGTGGACATGGCCGGGCGAACCACGACAAGCACGATGATCGGCGAAAAGGTGGCAATGCCGGTGGCGCTTGCCCCCGTCGGCCTGACCGGCATGCAAAGCGCGGATGGCGAGATCAAGGCCGCCCGCGCAGCCGAAAAGTTCGGCGTGCCGTTCACGCTGTCCACCATGTCGATCTGCTCGATCGAGGACGTGGCCGAGCATACGACCAGACCGTTCTGGTTTCAGGTCTACACACTGAAGGACGATGACTTCATGCGCCGCCTGATCGACCGCGCGCGAGAAGCGAAATGTTCTGCGCTGGTTATCACCGTCGATCTGCAGGTGCTGGGCCAGCGTCACAAGGACATCAAGAACGGCCTGTCCGCGCCGCCGAAGCTGACCGCGACATCCATCGCCAACATGATGACCAAGGTGCCGTGGGGGCTGCAGATGCTGGGCACCAAACGGCGGTTCTTCGGCAATATCGTGGGCCATGCCAAGGGGGTCAGCGATCCTTCATCGCTGTCGACCTGGACGGCCGAGGCCTTCGATCCCTCGCTGGACTGGAAACGTATCGCCGAAATCAGGAAGATGTGGGGCGGCAAGGTGATCCTGAAGGGCATCCTTGATGCCGAGGATGCGAAGATGGCGCTGCAGGTCGGCGCCGATGCGATCATCGTGTCGAACCACGGCGGGCGGCAGCTGGACGGCGCGCTGTCGTCGATCCGGGCGCTGCCCGCGATCCTCGATGCGGTCGGCGATAAGATCGAAGTACATCTCGACAGCGGCATCCGCTCGGGGCAGGACGTACTAAAGGCGCTCGCGATGGGTGCGAAAGGCACTTATATCGGCCGCGCCTTTGTCTACGGGTTGGGAGCGATGGGCGAGGCCGGCGTGACCAAGGCCCTGGAGGTTATCCACAAGGAACTGGACGTCTCGATGGCGCTGTGCGGGCGGCGCGACGTGAAAACGCTCGACCGCGATATCCTGCTTATCCCCGAGGATTTTGAGGGGCGCTGGCAGGCGGCGCCGAAGCCCGCAACGGCAAAAGCAAAAGCGGCATCGCCAGCATCAGGACGGCGATCACCGCGAAAGACGCCCTGAGGCCGAAGCCCTCCGAGACAAAGCCCATCAGCGGCGGTCCGATGAAGAACCCGAAATAGCCCAGCACCGCCGTGCGCGAAATCGCAAGTGCCCGGTCGCGGGCCCGTACCATCTGGCCCACGATCGCAAACGCCAGCGGTGCGGTCACCGACACGCCAAGACCGAGGATCGCAAAACCGAAATAGGCCACCATCGGGCTGGGTGCCGTCGCGGCGACGCCGGCCCCCAGAGCCGACACCAGCGCCGCCGCCACGATGGTCTTGCGCTCGCGCCCGCGCGGCGTGGCGAAATGTCCCATCAGGCGACCGATCCCCATCGTCAGACCCAGGATCGCCGGACCAAGCGCACCCTCGGCGGCGCGGCCGCCCAGCGTGCGTTCGATGTGAAGGGCCGACCACGCCTCGGTGGCGTTTTCCGTCATGAAGCCTGCCAGCGTGATCAGCCCGGCCCAGAACACCACCTTGCGCAGGCCGGGACCGACAGGCAGGGGCTCGTCGTCAGGGCCTGTGTCATCGGGCGGAACATGCATCCGCGTCGTCAGAACGCAGGTCACGATGCCAAGTGCGGCAAAGACCCAGAACGGTGCTATCCCGACCTCGCGGGCGGCCCCGGCGGTCAGTGCCGAGGCGGCATAGGCGAACGAGAACATGGCGTGGTTGAGGTTCATCAACCCGGTATTCGCGCGCGCCTCGATCTGGCTGAGGCGCGCGTTCATCACCACGTCCAGCACCCCCGACGACCCCGCGCACAGAAACATCGCGACCGCGAAGAACCACCATCCCGACGCCAGCCCGGGCAGAAGGAACGCCAGTGCCATCAATAACGCCGCCGTCTGCATCGCACGCGCGCCGAACCGGGCAACGAACCGAGGCGCAAGCCACATCGCCGTCACGGCACCCGTGGCGCCGCACAGCAGCGCCAGGCCGAAAGCGCCGTCGGCGGCGCCGATCGTGGCCTTGAGGTCGGGTACCTGCGCCGCGAATGCGCCCCAGTAGATGCCGACCGCCGCAAAGGCAGGCAGGGGAGCGCGCGACAGGGCGATGGCGGTGCGGATCGACATGGCCGCGATCTGACCCATTGCCACGATGTCCGCAAGACCCCGGAACGCCGGAATTCGCTCTTTTCACCGCGCCCTATCCCGTCTATACGCACCCGCTTATGCGGGCCTGCACCCTTGGAGGAGACCCCGCGATTAACTTAGGAGTTACAACCATGGCCGGCGAGATCCCAGATCTTCAAGCCACGGTACGGACGGGGACAGGCAAGGGGGCCGCCCGTCAAGCTCGCCGCAATGGCGACGTACCTGGCGTAGTCTACGGAGGCGGCGTCGATCCGCTTCCGATCAACGTGAATTACAACACCCTGATGAACCGCCTGAGGGCGGGCCGCTTTCTGTCGACCTTGTTCAACATGAAAGTCGAAGGGCACGACGACGTGCGCATCATCTGCCGCAGCGTCCAGCGTGACGTGGTCAGGGACCTGCCGACGCATGTCGATTTCATGCGCCTGCGCCGCACGACACGGATCAACCTCTTCATCCATGTCGATTTTATCAATCACGAAGAGGCTCCGGGCCTCAAGCGTGGCGGCACTCTGGTTGTCGTGCGCCCCGAGGTCGAGCTTGAAGTGCTGGCCGCCGAGATCCCCGATCACCTGACGGTGGACCTGACCGGCTACGATATCGGCGATGTTGTACACATTCAGGATATTGCACTGCCCGAGGGTGCCAAGCCGACCACGATACGGAACTTCGTGATCGCCAACATCTCGGCGCCGTCAAGCCTGCGTTCAGCCGATGATGAGGCTGCGGCCGAGGCCGAAGGCGACGAGGCCGAGGAAAGCGACGAGGTGGAAGAGGCGGACGACAAGAAAGAATGATCCTTCTTGCGCCGATTTCCGGACGGATCGCGGGGCCTTCGGGCCCCGCTTTCATTTCGGCAAGGCTGGAACTTCGGCGCCGATCGCGGCATGGTCCAAGTCAGATGCAACCGGGCAGATCGCAATGAAACTTTTCGTGGGTCTCGGCAATCCCGGACCAAAGCATGAGCGGCAGCGGCACAATATCGGCTTTATGGCGGTTGACCGGATCGCCGCCGATCACGGCATTGCACCTTGGAGGGGACGGTTTCAGGGCGAGGTCGCCGAGGGCCGGCTGGGCGCCGAAAAGGTGGTCCTTCTGAAGCCTGGCACCTTCATGAACCTCTCCGGCCAGTCGGTGGGCGAGGCGATGCGGTTCTACAAGCTCGACCCGGCGGATGTGACAGTTTTCCACGACGAATTGGACCTCGTCCCCGGCAAGTGCCGCCTTAAACAGGGTGGCGGGCATGCCGGGCACAATGGGTTGCGGTCGCTGCACCAGCATATCGGCGAAGACTATGGCCGGGTGCGTCTGGGGATCGGGCATCCGGGGCACAAGGACCGGGTTTCGGGCTACGTGCTGCATGATTTCGCGAAGGCCGATCAGGACTGGCTCGACGATCTTCTGCGCGGGATTTCCGATGGCGCCCCGGCGCTGGCGGATGGTGATGGCGCGGGGTTCCTCAACAAGGTGGCGCTGAGGGTCGCGCCGCCCAGGTCTGGCGGTGGCGTGGCGGCGAAAGCTACTGCGAAAAAGGTGGCGCCTGAGCCAGCACCGGAGCCTGAGGGCGGCAACGTCTCAGTATTCCAGCGGCTGTTGGATCGGTTCCGGTAGGAGGGTGGCGATGGATGTTTCGGTGAATGTGTTGGGCGGCAAGCTGGAAAGCTGTTCGACCGATCCGGTGACCGGTTTCTTTCGGAACGGGTGCTGCGATACCAGCGATCAGGATCAGGGCAGCCACACGGTCTGCGCGGTGATGACCGGCGAATTTCTGGCGCTGTCGAAATATCTGGGCAACGACCTGTCGACGCCCAGGCCCGAGTTCGGCTTTGCCGGGCTGAAGGCGGGGGATCGGTGGTGCCTGTGTGCGGCGCGTTTCCTGCAGGCGGCCGAAGAGGGCTGCGGGCCGAAGGTAGACCTGGCCGCGACGCATCGGGGTGCCCTGAAGATAGTGCCTTTGGAAGTTCTGGAGGCGCATGCCGAAGGCTAGGATTTCACCCGTGAATTAACGGAAAATCCGTTGAAATCGTCAGATTTCACGATATTTATTGAGCGAATTTCAGGGGGGACCGGCGGAGCCATTGGCTCAAAAGAGGTCCGCCGCGCAACCCGAAAGCTGCGCGGCGAAGTAGCTTAGACGAGGGAAAGGTTGATCGCGCTTTCGCGACCATCGCGGCCGGCCTCGATATCGAAGGTCACCTTCGCGCCGTCATTGAGGCTGGTCAGCCCCGAACGCTCGAGCGCCGAGATGTGGACGAACACGTCCTTTTTTCCGCCTTCGGGCTCGATAAAGCCGAAACCCTTGGTGGCGTTGAACCATTTCACGGTGCCATTGGCCATCGTGATGTCTCCTGTCGTGGTGCTGCCCGCAGGGTGCGGCAGCCTGGCGCAAGTCAGTGCAAAATCGAGTGACTGTGGCCAGTGACGGAGAACAGCGTGATCGAAAGAGAATAACGTTCGCGAGAAGGCATATGGGGGGTGCGCGGCGGAAAAGCAAGAGAAATCGCCGAAAAAGCAAGCGACAATCCGCCAACGCGAAAGGTTTTGTCAATCATGCTGGTGGCCCCGGGCGGCAGGTTCCGCGTGAGACGCCAAACCTGCCGCGCTTGGGCCTGCTAGAGCATGCCCATCAACAACAGGACCAGGAGAATCACCACCAAAGCGCCGACGATGCCGGACGGCCCGTAGCCCCATGAACGCGAGTGACCCCAAGTCGGCAGGACGCCGATCAGGGCAAGGACAAGAATGATCAGGATAATGGTTCCAAGTGACATGCGGCTCTCCTTGATGTCGCAAATGACGGTGCAAGATGTGCCGGCAACTCCGAAGGTCGCTGGTTGGTTCCCGGGTTGACGATGTCGGCTTTACGGCGAGGCTGGGCCTAGATCATCGCCCAGTCGGTGAACCGGT
>JBBKVJ010000065.1:0-14013 GCA_037968375.1 Paracoccaceae bacterium
GGTCAAGGGCAGCTACCGTTTCCCGCCCGCGATCCCCGAGCCGACGCATACCGTGATGCCGCTGGAACAGCGGATCAACGGCCGCCGCTATGCCGTGGCCATTGACGAAGAGCATGACCACAAGCCGGGGCACCTGCACGGGTTTCTCTGGGTGATGGATGTGAGCGATCTTGCCGACATGGTTCCCGTCGCCGCCTGGGATCTGTCGGAACGCGCCTGCCCCTGGGTCGGCGATCCCGGGGTCCGATTTGGGGCGCACCAGTACCGCGAACGGCTCGACAGCACCCTGATCTACGCCACCTGGTTCGCGGGTGGCCTGAGGGTTCTGGACCTTGCCGATCCGCTGAACCCGGTCGAGGTTGCGCATTTCATGCCCGAACCCGGGCTGGAAGGCCCGCCGCAATCCAACGATGTCGATGTGGATGAGAACGGCCTGATCTATCTGCTCGACCGCAACAATGGCTTTGATATTCTGGAGATGACCCTGTGATGGACAATGCGACGAACGACCCGACAGACCTGCTGCCGCCCAGTATCGACCCCGACGCCAACGCGCTTGGCATCCGCCGGGTCAGCGCCCGCAACGAGGCCTCGACCCGGTCGGTGATGATGGTCCGCGACCATATTGTCGTGACCGATGAGAAGGGCACAAACACCGGCCCGACGCCGCTCGAGATGACCTTGTCGTCGCTTCTGGGTTGCGAGGGCGTGATCATCAACCGCTGCGCCGAGGCGATGAAGTTCAGCTATACCGCAGTCGACATGGAGGCCGACGGCGAGGTCGACCAGCGCGGCAGCCGGGGCGTGAAAGGTGTGCGACCGTATTTCAACTGGGTGAAACTGCGCATCCGGGTGCATACCGAAGAGACGCAAGACCGCTTCGACCGGCTGACCCGCAACGTCGAATACCGCTGTCCGGTGATGAACCTGTTCAAATCCGCCGATGTCGACGTGCAGATCAGGTGGGAGCGGGTTGCGCCGTGAAGCTGCGGGTCAACGGTCAGGACCACGAGATCGCTTCCGACCCTGACACGCCGCTGATCTATGTCCTGCGCGATGAGTTGCAGCTGAAAGGCACCAAGCTGGGCTGCGGCTTGGAACAATGCGGCGCCTGCGCGGTGCTGGTGGGTGGCGAGGCGGTGATGTCCTGCGTCACGCCCGTGCATGGCTTTGCGGGCCGCGAGATCACCACGATCGAGGGCATTGCCGAGGTCGAGACGGCGCGCCGGGTGCAGGCGGCCTTCATCCAGCACTCCGCCGCGCAATGCGGCTATTGCACCTCCGGGCTGGTCGTCGCGGCGACGGCCTTGCTGGGCCGCAACCCAGCGCCCGACCGGGCCGCAACCATCGCCGCGCTGACCCCGCATATTTGCCGCTGCGGCTCGCACCCTCGGGTGCTGAAGGCCGTCGCCGCAGCGGCGAAAGCATGAGCCTCGCCGAGCACCCGCTGATTGCCGACTGGATCGGTGTGCAAGGCGGGCGGCTTTTGGTCCATACCGGCAAGGTTGATATCGGTCAGCGCATCTCGACCGCCCTGATCCAGATCGCACATGAGGAGCTGAGCGTTCCTTTCGACCAGATCGACATCGCCCCGGTGCGCACCGGCCACGCTCCGGACGTGGGCATCACCTCGGGCAGCAATTCGATCGAACACTCCGGCCACGCGCTCCGCCGCGCCTCCGCCACGCTGCGGGTGCGGCTGATCACGCTTGCCGTGGCGCGCCACGGCGGCGCGCCCGCAGACTGGCGGGTGGACGAGGGCAGCCTGCACCTGCCCGGCACCAATCACCGCTTGGCGGTGATCGATCTGATCGGCGATCTCGACCCCTCCACACCCGTCGATCCCGATGCCGCCCCCCTGGCGGCGCGTCACGGCAGCTTCGCAAAACCTGCGATGCGCGGTATCGCCGAAATGGTGACCGGCCGCTTCACATTCGTCCACGATCTGGACCAGCCCGGTATGCTGCACGCCCGCGTCATCCGTCCGCCGCATGCCCGCGCGCGGCTGGTGGGCATCGACCAGTCTGTCGTCGAGCGGCTCGGCAACACCGGCCTGCACCTGCACCGCGACGGCAGTTTCCTGGCCCTTGCCGGCCCGCAGGAATGGCCGGTGGTGAACGGCGCACTTACGCTGGCAGCCGCCTGCAACTGGGATCACGGCGGTGGCCTGCCGGAAACCGACGTCTTAGCCGCGCTTGTCGCTGAAGGCGCCACGCGGTTGCCGGTCATCGACGGCACGCCACAGCACGCGCCGGTTCCCGAGCCTCTCGCCGCGCCCGATCTCGCCGCCCGTTATGAGCGCTCCTACCAGATGCACGGAGCACTCGCGCCCTCTGCCGCACTGGCCCGGTGGGGCGGCCAGACCCTGATCATTCGCAGCCATAGCCAGGGGATCTACCCGCTGCGGGCCAGCATTGCCGACAGTCTCGAGCTGAACGAGGCCCAGGTCGAGATCACCCATGTCCCCGGCTCTGGCTGCTATGGTCATAATGGCGCCGATGATGCGGCCTACGAGGCGGCGCTGATTGCGATTGCGATCCCCGAAACCCCGATCTTGCTGAAATGGACCCGCGAAGATGAACATGGCTGGGAGCCTTATGCCCCCGCCATGGCTGTCGAACTGGCGGCCACTCTGGACGGCGCCCGCATTACCGCATTCTCGGCCGAGGCCTTCAGCGACACCCATCGCGGCCGACCACGTGCCGGGCCAGATCGCGCCGGACCTGCCAAGCTCTTGGCAAACCGGTTTCGCGCTGCGGCCATCTTGCCGAACCCTGCGCAGCCGAACATGGGGCGGCATGCGGGGATGCACCGGAACCTCGACCCGATCTATGCCGTCGCGGACAAGCGGCTGGTCAAGAACCTGATCACCGGGCTGCCGCACCGTACCTCGGCGATGCGCACACTGGGGGCTGCGGCAAACGTATTCGCAATAGAAAGCTTCCTTGATGAGCTGGCGCGCGCGCAGGGCGCCGATCCGTTCGCGCTGCGGCGGGCCCATCTGAAGGACGCGAGGGCGATTGCAGTGCTGGATGACCTGAAGCAGCGGGCAGAAGGCTTGCCCACCCTGACCGGCACCCAAGGCCGGGGTATCGCCTATGCGCAATACAAGAACCAGATGACCCGGGTGGGTGTTTGCGTCGATATCGATAGCAATGACCGGGCCGAAGTGCGGTTGCTGCGCGCGGTGATCGTGGCCGATGCGGGGCGGGTGGTGGACGTCGAAGGCCTGACCGCGCAATTGGAGGGCGGCTTTGTTCAGGGCGCCAGTTGGGCTCTTTGTGAACAGGTGACCTGGGATCGGGGCGGGATCACCTCGCGCGACTGGGACAGCTATCCGGTGATCCGGTTTGATGCCATTCCCGAGATCGAGACAGTGATCATCAACCGACCCCTCGAAAAATCCCTGGGCGCCGGGGAAGCATCGTCGGGGCCGACGGTGGCGGCGATTGCGAATGCGATCTTTGACGCGACGGGCATCCGGATGCGGCGGATGCCTTTCACGGCAGAGGCGATCTTGCGACAGGCGGCGGCGGCGTGAGATCCGAATTGGGTTGCTGGCCGAATTCGGACGTTAGCTAACTGTCTGATCGGTGTGTCTTGTCCACCTTCAGCACCCATGGAACAGTTTCGCGTGATTGTGTAGCGGAGGATTTACGGCCCATCTTGACCCCAGATGGAGTTAAAGATGACGAAGAAACCCATGACAACGAAGGCGCCTGCCGAGCAGGTGGTGAAGGATATCCGGCGCGCCACGCGCAAGCTGCATTCGTCCGAGGAGAAGGTTTGGATCGTGCTGTCCGGGCTTCGTGGCGAGGATAGCATCGCCGAGTTGTGCCGCAAGGAAGGCATTGCGCAAAGCCTGTATTACATCGGGTCGAAGGAATTTCTCGAGGCCGGCAAGAAGCGGCTGGCCGGTGACACAGCCCGCCAGGCGAACTCCGGCGAGGTTAAGGACCTGCGCACCGAGACTCTGGCACTGAAGGAGTTGGTGGCCGATCTGACTCTCGAAAACCGCCTCCTCAAAAAAACATGAGCGGGGCTGGGGGCGACCGAGAATGAGGTATCCAGCCGCTGAGAAGCTTGAAATCATCCGGCTGGTGGAACAGTCGCATCAGCCGGTCAGGCGCACGCTTGCCAAGATCGGCATTCCACTCACCACATTCTATCGGGGATATGACCGCTTCGTCGAGTATGGGCCGGGGGGTTGGGAGGATCGCCCCTCGCGGCCCTCTGCCCAACACGCGAGGCCGCAAGGCAGGACGTGTTCGAATACATCGAAATGTTCTACAACCCAAAACGCAAGCACACGAACAACAGCATGCTGTCGCCCGTTGACTTCGAAATCAGACAGCAGAATTTGAACGAGGCGGGTGTCAAGGAAACTAGGGGCACCTCAGGTCGCACAGTTCCCTCCGCTACCGCCCACCCGCGCCGGAAGCCTTCGTACCAGCGGACCAGAGGCCGACCATGCACTAACAATCAAACTGGACCACTCAATTGGGGGCACTCCAGCCGTTCGAATTGAAGCCCGAAGATTTTCGGAATCCGGCTCCATTCCCGCTGTTACCGAAACCGTCTACATTAGTCGCGATGTTAAGAATTTCGAGACCATGGACACTCAAAGGCAGCCTAAGATTGGTTCTGGGCTGGGCGGCGCTCTTGGCCGTCGTGGTTGCGGCTGCGACCGTCATTGAACGGCAGTGGCTGCTCGAGGAACTTCAAACCGAGGCGAGCATCCTTCATCGTCTCGCATCGCAACGCGCCGATCAGCATGACGCCCATCTGACTTCCCTGTCTGGCCTTGCCGTTGCGGGAAGGGATGAGCGACAGGATCTGTTTCTGGACGTCGCCGCGACGATTCTGCGCTTCTATCCACGTATCGAGTCTGTCGACCTCGTTCCGCTGAACGACTCGGCCGGTTCCATGACGACCCGGACCGACCGGTCCGAAACTGCGATTGCACTCATTCGGGACGCCGCGCGCGCTTCGAAAGGCCAGCTTGTGCTGCGCCCCGCACCTGATGCTCCGGGCCGCTATTTGGTGGTCAAACGCAGCCCCAATACCGACGATGCTCGCTATGGGCTGTCCTTGCAGATTGATGCCAATGCGTTGCTGACGTCAGACAGCGCCTTCTGGACGCGGCGGTCGATTTCCAGAATGCTTGCCCTGCCTGACGGCACGGTTCTGGTGAGCGACGGGCCGAGCGGAGAGGGTCAATTCGCGAAAGTGCTTGGCAGTGCTTCGCAGCCGCTTGTTTTCCGAGCCGGGATAGCGCCCGGTCTTTCCGATCTGCTTTCGCCCACACGGTTCTTCGTCATCGCAGTAGTCACGACATTCCTCTACCTGATCGCCATTCTGGGATTGCGACAGTTTGCCCGGGCGCGGCGTGCCGAAAACGAGGCGCGACTGAGCGCGCAGGACGCACGCCTCGCCCATGCCTCGCGCGTCAACGTGCTTGGCGAGATGGCGAGCGGAATGGCGCATGAGCTGACGCAGCCCCTGACGGCGATCCTGAGCCAAGCGCAGGCTGGGCGACACATCGCCACACGCAGCAATGTTGATGAACTGGTTCCGGTGTTCGAGGGCATTGCAGGCCAGGCGAAACGTGCATCCGCTATTCTCGACAGGCTTCGCAACTGGACGCGACCGCAACCCGAGACGGTCGGGCCGGCATCGGTAAACGATGCGATCCGAGGCGTCGAATTGCTGCTGAGGCCAGAGGCGAAGCGCAGCGGAATCGATTTTTCGATCGACCTGGAGGCGCGACCCATGTGGGTTCGGGCAGACCAGGTCGAGCTCGAACAGGTGATCTTCAATCTTGTGCGGAACGCAATGGATGCCGTGGCGGACAGCACCGAGCGCCAGGTGGCAATCTCTACCTTTCGGGACGCGACCGGGATCGTGATCGAGATTGCGGATACCGGGCCGGGGGTCACGGCCGACATTCGGCAAAGGCTCTTTGAGCCTTTCGTCTCCGGCAGGCCCGGTGGAACCGGCCTGGGTCTGGCGCTCTGCAAGAGACTCGTCGATCGCATGGACGGGGATCTCGTGCTTGCCGACAACCGCCCCGGAACCGTCTTTCGGCTGAGCCTGCCGCAAGCGGGCTACACCCTGAATGAGGCGGCGAAATGAGCCTTCCGGTCTATCTGGTCGATGACGACGATGCGGTGCGTGAGTCCTTGTCTTTGCTTTTGCGGACGGTGGGGATAGAGGTGCGCGGCTTCGCTTCGCCAGAGGCGTTTCTTGGTGCGCTCGACCGGATTGCACCGGGATGCCTGATCCTCGACATCCGCATGCCGACTATTTCCGGCCTGAAATTGCAGGAGCGGCTGAACGATCGCGGCGTGGACTGGCCCACGGTGATCATTAGCGGGCATGGCGATATCGAGGCCTGCCGCCGCGCGTTCCGCAACGGCGCCATCGATTTCCTCAGCAAGCCGGTGGACGAGCAGGATCTGATCGACGCCATCCAGAAGGCGCATGTCGAACTGGACAGGCGCTGCCGCAAGGCCTCCGAAATCGACGAATCGCGGCGTTTGCTGGCGACGCTTACCGGCCGGGAGGCGGAAGTGTTGGAGATGATCGCGAAAGGGCTGACCACGCGGCAAATTGCCGATGCACTCACGCTGTCGCCGCGAACCGTGGACAGTCATCGCGCCGCCATTGCTGCCAAGGTCGGAACCAAGTCAGCCGCCGAGCTAACCCGGCTGTGGCTGGAGGGCCGCGAAGCTCGGTAGAACTACCGAGATTGGCGCAAGGTCTACGAATTTCGGTGCGGTCTTGCTGCCGCTAGGTTCGCTTTGTCAGAAAACAAAGGAGGACCGTAATGATCCGCAATCTAACTCTCGCAGCAGCACTGCTCGCCCCCGTCTCAGTGGCAGCTCAGGGGCTGCCGACTGCGCCCTACCTGCCGCTCGACATGGCGCAGACAGCTGCACAAGCGGCCCTGGAAGCCTGCTCTGCGGAAGGTCACAATGTCAGTGTCGCCGTGGTCGAGCGCAGCGGTGCAACCAAGGTTTTGCTGAAGGCCGACAATTCCGGCCCGCACACCGTGGGCAGCAGCATCGGCAAGGCCTTCGCATCGGCGAGCCTTGGCCGCGACACTGCCGGGCTTGCAGGCTTCATCGGCGAAAACCCGGCCAATGACGGGTTGCGCGACATGGACTCACGTCTTGTAATTCAGGCTGGCGGTCTGCCGGTGAAGATCGGCGGGGCGCTCGTCGCCGGTATCGGAGTCGGTGGCGCACCGTCGGGCGACATCGACGCAACTTGCGCGCGCGCCGGCCTCGACGCAATCGACGCCGAGTGACATCTTGGTAAGTTGATCGGTCCGTCCATTCGGGCGGGCCGCTTTTTTCCATAGGAGTTTTGAACATGCGACGCCTTCTCCCCCTTATGTTCTGCGTCTTGGGAACAGCGGCGCAGGCCCAGACCGCGCCATCTGCATCAGACATCGCGGGATACGATGGCTTGCATCGTGCTGCGCACGAAGGCGATGCGCAGGCCATCCGTCATCTGGCGGCAGCCGGTTCCGAGCTTGATCGGCGAGACCGATCAGGTCGAACCCCCGCCCATGTCGCAGCGTTTGCTTCGAACGACGGGGCCTTGCGGGTTCTGGCCGAGGCCGGCGCCGACATGAACGCGCTGGAAAACCGCGTCTATGACGTGTTGACCATCGCGGCCGTCGCGGATGATCCCGAACTCGTGTCCCTTGCGATGGCACTGGGCAATCGTCCGGATCTCGTCACCAGCGTCTACGACGGCACCGCCCTGATTGCAGCCGCGCATCTGGGGTATCATGATGTTGTCGGCCGTCTGATCGAGGGCGGCGCACCGCTCGACCATGTCAACAACCTGGGTTGGACGGCACTTATGGAGGCGGTCGTGCTGGGCAACGGCGGCCCCGATCACGTCGCCACGGTCCGTCTTCTGGTCGCGGCGGGAGCAAGCACCCGGATCGCGGACCGCGACGGCGTGACGCCGCTTCAGCATGCGGAAGCGCGCGGTTATTCGGCAATAGCCGAGATCATCCGTTCAGGAACCGGTAGGTGAGCACCGAACGCGGAGAATACCGCCTCCGCCAATTGTAAACCAGGCGTTCGCGGCGACCGCACCACCCATCGTTGGGCCAGATCCTGCCGTTCGCAGCTGTTGTGCCATCGGCAGCCTGGGGCTGTGCGTGTTGTCGACTTCATCTATTCAATCATGTCCTCGAATCTGCGCCTGGACCTCGAGGATTTGCCGGACCCTGCGCTGCGGTCATTCGGAAGCAAGCCAAAAGATCGGCCCTTGGACATCGTTCAGTTTTAGAGAACTGCGGAGTTGCGGACTGGTTGCCCACTGCAACGAAAGAAATTTAAATAGGCGGAAGCTTGCATTAATTGGCGGTCCGCCCGATCAGACTGCAGAAACCGTTCAAATCATTTTGACGGGCCGCAACTGGCTTTCTGAGCGGAATTTGACTCCAGAAAGCAACGCGATGCCATATCCGCCATCAAAACTGCAGCCTCAATGCAATCGATGACCGGCATCCCGTGCCGTCGAGAGAAGCACGCACCGTGCCCAGTCAGCCCGCCAGACCCTAGGATTATTGCACCGGCACCATCGACATTTCGCGCGAGCTTGATCGTGTCATCCAACCGCCGCAATGCTTCAGGGTCGCCAGCGGCGGCGGCAGCGACGCCAATTCCAGCGGCACGAACCGAGCATTGCTCTGCCGCTGAGTATGTTGCGATCAGGTCTTTGATGCCTGGCACCATCGTCTCGACCGTCGTGACGATCGCAAATCGCGTTGCATAGAGACGCGCTACCGCAATCGAAGCTTCGACGGAATCCACGATCGGCGCCTTCAGAAACTGACGTGCTGCCTTGATGCCAATGTCGTCGAAACAAGCCATGACATAGGCGTCAAAGTCTTGCCGTTGCGACAGAAGTTCGATCGCGTGTGGCTCGGCTTGGAGTCGATCTTCAAATGTTTCAATGGAGCGTGGGCTCTTCGCCGGGTGGATGACTAGTGCTGTGCAGTCCGCCCCAAGCACCCGGTCAGCCGAAAGCTGGATCCGGGCAGTCACCTCGGGGTTGCTGTTCGGGTTGATGACAAGCAGCCGACGCTGTGACTGCGGCGCGGATTTTAGTGTCGCATTCATCTTAACGTCCTGCTGCAAGATCGGGCAGTAGCATGGCTATTCCCGGGACCAGGATCAGCAGCGCGGCAAACACGATCATGATGATGACGAAGGGCACCGAACCCCAGATTACATCTTTGAAATCGCCACCACCCTTGCGCACGCCCTGCACAACGAACAGGTTCATGCCGACCGGCGGTGTGATTAATCCAATCTCACACATCACGACGACGAAGACTCCGAACCAGATCGGGTCAACCCCAAGTGCCGTGACCATGGGCACCGCAATGGGAACGGTGAGCACAAGCATCGACATTGCATCCATGAACATGCCTAGGATCACGTAGAATAGCACGAAAAGGAGCAACAGCATCGTCTGGCTCAGGCCCAACTCGGTGACCCAGCGGGTGACTGCCTGGGTGCCGCCGGTCATCGACAAGGTGACATTCAGCAGAAGCGCGCAGACGATGACGAGGATCACCATCCCGGTCGTGCGGGCGGATTGAATGAAGCAGGTTTCGAGCAGCGCCCACTTCAGCCGTCCGTTCCGCCAGACAAAGTAAAAAGCGGCCATTACACCAAGTGCAGCGCTTTCTGTCGGCGTGGCAAGGCCACCGTAGATCGAGCCCATGACGATTCCGAAAATCACCGCCGGAGGAACCAGATGGCGCAGCAGACGTCGCTTTTCTGCCGCGGGAACATCGATTTGCGGCCCGTCACGGCCAGCATCGGGATAGGCGAACGCAACATAGGCCATGAAAAGAAGTGTGAGGATCAGCCCGGGTAGAACGCCAGCGATGAAGAGTTGGCCGACCGATACATTGGCGAGCGATCCATAGACAAGCAGGTTTACCGACGGCGGGATCAGGATGCCGAGCGTGCCGCCAGCCGCAAGCGTGCCGAGCGATGGTCTGACCGGGTAATTGCGCTCGCCGAGTGCCGGAAGCGCGATGGTGCCGACCGTGGCCGCCGTAGCGACCGACGAGCCGGAGGTCGCCGAGAAAAGTGCGCAGGTGCCGATATTGGTGTGCAGAAGTCCGCCCGGCAACCTGCCAAGCCAAACCGCCAGCGCGTCGAACATCTTGTCGGCAATGCCGCCGCGCAGAAGCAACTCACCCAGCAGCATGAACAGCGGAATAGCCGTCATCACCGGGTTGTTGAGCGTGCCCCAGACAACGCCGCCCATGGTTTGGACTAGCGGCATGCCATAGGCGAGGTAGCCGCCAATACCGCCAACCGACAGAATTGCCACCGCGACCGGCATCGACAGAAACATCAGGAAAAGCATGGCGACAAAGCCGATGGCGATAACTGTAATGCTCATGCTCGTTCCTCCAGATCTGAGAGCTCTGCAGCCAATTCATCTTCCACCGAGTCCGGACCGAACTCGCGCAACAGCCCTTCGGTGTCTCTGCGAATGGCGAAGAGGACAGCACGAGCCGCGAGAAAAACCGTTGAGAATGTGAAGACCATCATGCCGATCATCCAGGCGGCTTGAGGCCAAATCAGCGGCGTCATCCATGGAGTTTGCGCTATCGAGCCGAAAAGCCGTGTTTCCAGCACCGTGCGAGTGGTGAAATATGCAAGATAAAGCGCAAGGGCCGCGAGCGTGAGCGCTGCCAGAAGGTTGAGTGCGGCCCTTGCCCGAGGTGGCATCCGCATATGCAGCAAGTTGATCCGGATGTGGCTCTGCTCAATGGCAGCGATAGTAAAACAAAGCGGAGCACCAATCGCGATGGCATAACCTGAAAGCTCGTCCACACCCGCCAGGGAATGGTTGAAGATCTTGCGCAACATGGTCTCGACCGAGATAACGACGCAGAGCGCTGTCATCATAAGGCCGAACACCACTGCGCAGATGCGAGAATAGGTTTGCATGATTGTGCTCCGCTATTTTTGCTCAGAGGCCCAGCTTGGCGCCGGTGGTAGCCATCCATTCCGCTTCGCAGGTTGGATTAACCGCGTTGCACTGTGCCGTCCAAGCCGGCAGCGAACTTCCGACCAGTGCTTTGGAGACAGCTTCGAGATCAGCTTCGGACACCGGAGCGGCCACCAGATTGTAGGGCGTGCCGTGGACGCAGGGTTCTTTGCCTGTGTTGCAGTTGATGGCGTCATCATAAAGCTCTTCGGAATAGGACCAGATGTCGCTTACCAATGTATCCATCGCTGCCTCAAGCTGGCCTTGCTGTTCGGTATCCAGTCGGTTCCAGCTATCGAGGTTGATCACGTAGCCGTTCATCGCGAGTTGCAATGCAATCGGAAGGACAGTTGTCGTCACCTCCGGCCAGCCCGCAGAATTGGCCGAGGCCGGGCCTGTGATTGCGCAATCCACCACGCCCCGGGCCAGCGACTGCTGCACTTCGCCAAAAGGCAACGGCACACCCGTCGCACCGAACTGCGCCACGAATGCTGCTGCAGACTGATCGCCGACACGAACCTTCAGCCCTTGCAGGTCGGCAAGTCCGATGATCTCGGGCTTGCAGAAAATCACCTGCGGCCCAGCTGGCCAGACACCCAGAATCTTAGCGTTGAAGCGGTTCTGAACCGCTGCATCGACCGTTGGCAAGAACGTCTCAGCATGGACCTTGCCGCTCGCATAATCTGGATTGAGGCCGACCAGATCGAGCCCGAGCATCGTAGGCTCGTCCCGGCTGACCTGCGGGCCGCGGAAGGACACAATGTCGAACAGGCCGGTCCGAATGACTCGCATTCCGTCATTGTCGGGGATGCCGGCAACATCGACCGGCAAGTAATCGACGCTCGCATCCATTCCGGAATTCCCGGCGAAGTTTTCAAAGAACGGCTGTTCCTTCTGCTGCTGAATAAGGCCCGAACCTACCGGTTGGCCCAGCACGCGGAATGATACTGTGTCGGCAAAGGCCGCTCCGGCGATGCAGATGGCGGTGGTAGTCGCAAGAATCGTGCGCATGGCATGAAGTCCTCTCTGATGGATCCGGTTTTCCGGCTGTGTGTTCACTTACCCCGACATGAAAACATATTTTCACCATTTTTCCTAGCACGAGTTTCTATGAAAAAGAATTTTTTCATCGTGCACGACTATCTTATTGAAAATGGTAGCAGATTTTTACCGGGACATGGTGCGCCGCTGACGGACTACAGTTCGCCGAGCAAGTCGTTGGACGCCTCGATGGCGGCAAGGCGCTTCCGACCTGCCTCTGCCGCGGCGTCGATCGTGCGATTCGCGATCAGATTCAGAAGCGCCATTACTCCGACATGGCTGAAAAGCGGACCAGACGACTCAGTAGAACAGCGGAGGTGCCAATCTGCGCCTTTCCGGATCGGCGCGCCCTCGTCAGTAATGAAGGCAAGCTTCGAGCCCGAACGATCAATACCTGTAAGGAGCGCATCCAGAAGTGCCACTCTGCGTCGCAACCCGAACAGAATGACAACGTCGTGTGGCTGTAGACCCGCAAGATACTCACCCATCGTCTGACCTTTTCCCGGTACCGCTACACAATTTTCGATGACTTGGAGCAGTTGCCATTGAAGATACTGTGCCAGCGGTGCGCCAGCACGAAAGCCAACCACCCAGACCTTGCGCGCGCCGAGCAGCGCAGCAACGAGACGGTCAATCTCCTCTGCCTCTACGGCCTCAAGGGTGCGTTGAACGTTGCGCATGTCCGTTTCGGCATAAGCCAGCGGGTCATGCGGGGCGGCAACCTTAGCGTCTCCGAGATAGAGCCGGGAACCAGTGGCTTTCTCCCGTCGAGCATGGCGCCGTGCTTCTTCATACGAGCTATAGCCCAAGCGGCGGACAAAGCGGCTGACTGTGGCGTTGGACACGTCGGCGAGGTCGGCAAGTTCGGAAGCGGAATAGCTCGCCAGCTCACCCGGAAAATCACAGACGAGTTCGCCCAGCTTGCGCTCTGCCGGATGAAGATCTGGCAGGATTTGCCGGACGCGTGAAAGGAAAGGGCGGGTCGTCATGGCGTCATCCCGTGAAATCTGTTTTTCACGCTACACTGACGATGCGCAAACCGCCAGACTTGAAAGACGTATTTTCATTGCAGGAAATAGGATGGGCAAGCCGCATTGGTTTCGCCTGGTATTGTGCGTACTTTCTTCAACATAGAGAACCTTTCACATGCGCCACATGGAGTATTTCGAGGCTCATTTCTGAGAGGTCGAATGGCGAATTTACGGTGCTGCGTTCTTCACCTGCGGAACTCCTGGTAAGCCATAAGGAGTGGTCTTGCGGTTGCGGACTTACGTTACCAGACAGCGAGGCCGGATGGCCGATGATCGCACATGAGGGTTCGAAAAGTCCGCTCTCATGCTGGCATCCAGATTGTGCTGGCCAAGGAACAATTGCCACTCGCAACTGGTGAACTGCGAACCTTGATCCGAATGGACCATGATCATTTGCTTTGGTTTGCGACGCCAGACGGCCGCCAGCAGCGCTTGCACCGACAGGTCGGGTGTCATCCTTGACTGGGCAGACCAGCCGACGACAAGTCTTGAGAACAGATCAATGACGACAGACAGGTAGAGCCAGCCTTCATGGGTCTTGATGTAGGTGATATCGGTCACCCAAACCATGTCGGGCGCAGCAACTTCGAACTGCCGATCCAGCGTGTTGTCAGCGACCACCGCAGGCTTGCCTCCGTATCGCCCAAGTCGGCGCTTGTAGTCAATCTGCGCGGCAATGCCAGCCAGGCTGGCCAAACGCGCAACACGGTTCTCTGAACAGCTCTCTCCTAGATCGCGCAGATCGTCGGCGAGCTTACGCCTTACGGTGATTGCAAACAATCACCTACCGGCCAATGGATAGCCATAGACCTTGCCGCTGTCGGCCCAAGCCTGTCGGATCAAATCGGTCTGACGCACATCCTCCCGCGCACGCTGGCTTAACGGTTCCTTAAGC
>JBBKVJ010000066.1:0-8981 GCA_037968375.1 Paracoccaceae bacterium
GCCAATCATCAGCGCAACTGCGTCGTTGCGCCGAGCATCTGGTCGGCAGCCGAGATCACCTTGGCGTTCATTTCATAGCCGCGCTGCGCTTCGATCAGTTCGGTTATTTCGCGCACCGCGTCGACCGAACTGTCCTCAAGATAGCCCTGCCGCAGCGTGCCCAGCCCGTCGATGCCGGGCACCGACACCAAGGGCCCGCCCGAGGCGCCGGTCTCCAGGAACAGATTCGATCCGATCGCCTCAAGCCCCTTGACGTTCGAGAACGTCGCCAGCGTGAATTGGCCCAGAAGTTGCGGCTGCACCTGATCGTTGAAATAGGCGTAGACCTCGCCATCGTTGCTGATCGAGATCGACCGCGCGTCGGTCGGGATGGTGATATCGGGCACCACGGGATAGCCATCCGACGTGACGATCTGACCATCGGCGGATCGTTTCAGCCCGCCGTCGCGGGTATAGGCCGAAAGACCCGACGGCATCGTGACCTCAAGATAGCCATGCCCGTCGATCGCCAGATCCAGATCGCCGCCGGTGGCGGCAATCGTGCCCTGCGCCACGATCAGCGTCACCGCCGACGGCCTGACGCCAAGGCCAAGCTGCACACCGGTCGGCACCACCGTGCCATCGGCGGCGTTGATCGTGCCGGCGCGGGTGGCCTGCTGGTAATGCAGATCGGCGAACTCGGCGCGGCGCGCGTTGTAGCCGGTGGTCGACATGTTGGCGAGGTTGTTCGAGATCACCTCGACGCGCATCTGCTGCGCGCTCATGCCGGTCGCGGCGATGGACAGGGCTCTCATGGGCGGCTCTCCTTAGCGTGCGAAGCTGCGAATGACGGCGCGGATGCGTTCGTCCTCGCGGTCGAGAAAGTTCTGGCCCAGCTCGTAGGCGCGCTGGACTTCGATCATCCGGGTGATCTCGGAGACCGGTGAGACGTTCGAGCCTTCAAGGAATCCCTGCACGACCTTCGGGAACTCCACCGGCTCCCAACCGCTGGGGGTGGCGAAGCGGGTGCCTTCCTGGCGCGACAGGTCCAGGGGGTTCAGCGGCCGGAAAATTCCGATCTCGGCAATCGGCTGACCGTCCGCCGACAGCGTGCCGTCCGACCCAAGACCGATCGCACGCGCATCGCGCGGCACAAAGACCGGCGCGCCGCCGGCATCAAGAAGTTGCGCTCCATCGGCGGCCAGAAGTTCGCCCTCCGGCCCCGGCGTGAATGCCCCCGCGCGAGTCAGGCGTTCGCCCTGCGGTGTCATCACCAGAAAGAAGCCCTCGCCCTCGATGGCGAAATCAAAGCTGCCGCCGGTTCGTTCCAACGCACCCTGCGCGTCATCGCGCATCCAGGCATCGCCCGAAGCCATCGACAGCGACGGGCCGCCATCGTTCAGCGCGGCCACATGTTCGGCAAAGATCAGACCCTCGCGCCGGTAACCGGTGGTCGAGGCATTGGCGATGTTGTTGGCCACAACCTGCATTTCGCGCAACAGCCCGGCCTGCCGCGTCAGTGTTGTGTAACCGGCGTTATCCATGCCTCAGCCCCCCGCGATCAAAGGGATGATGCCGTCGGTCCAGAACGCCGTCAGCGTTTCGGTCATGAAGCCCATCGACATCCAGAAGACGACCATCATCGCGGCCAGTTTGGGCACGAAGGTCAGCGTCATCTCCTGAATCGAGGTCAGCGCCTGGAACAGGCCGACCGTCAGGCCTGCCGCCAAAGCTACCGCCAGAAGCGGGGTCGAGACCATGACGGCGATCCAGAGGCCCTGCCGCAGCGTGTCATAGAACATATATTCGGTCATCAGACGGGCATCCTGAGGATTTCCTGATAGGCCTCGACAACCTTGTCGCGCACCGTCACTGCGGTCTCGACCGCCAGTTCTGTCTGCGCCAGCGCCTGGACCAGCGCATAGGGATCGGCACCGCCCGACATCGCGGATTTGGCGGTAGCCTCGCCCTGCTGGATGGTGGCCGCGAAATCCTTGGCCACCTTGGCAAAGGCATCGCCCGCCCCCGAGGGTTGGGGGCCCGGTTCTGTCGCCGGGCGCGCCCTTTGGTAAAGTTGAGCAATGGCGGAGGATCTGACATCCATTCTGGTGTTCCTTATCGCCGGAGAAGTTCGATCAAAGCGGCCTGCATTTGCTTGGCCTGATCGAACATCCTGAGGTTCGCCTCATAGCTGCGCTGCGCTTCGCGCGCGTCAGCGATTTCAACCACCAGATCGACATTCGAGCCGTCGTAGTGGCCACTTTCATCCGCCAGCGGGTGGCTGGGGTCGAAAATCCTGGGCAGCGTGGACTGATCCAGTGTCACCGGACCGGTCCGTACTTCGCCGGTCCTGCGCCCGGCCTCGATCACATCCTCGAAGCTGACCATCTTGCGGTGGTAGCCGGGGGTGTCGGTGTTCGCGATGTTCTCGGACACGTGGCGCAGGCGCGCGGCCTGGGCCTGCATGCCGGATGCCGACAGCGCGAGGGTGTTGGTAAGTTCACTCATCTGTCATGCCCCCTATCTCGGCCGGCCGAGACTGGTGCGCAGGATGCCCAGCGCATTTTGATAGATGCTCAGCGCCATGTCGTGCTGGTGCTTCACATCGGCGGATTTCATCATTTCCGCTTCGATCGACACGCCGTTGCCATTGGGCGACGCAGCACCGGGCACCGGGCGGGTCATGGCAGCCGTCAGGGCGGACTTTTCGTCGCCGGACATCTGATGCGTCGGGCGGGTCTGGCGCAGGCCGGCATCGGAACCGGCGTTGCGATAGCTTTCGGCGAAGGCGGCGATGTCTGTGGGCCGGTATCCGGGGGTATCGGCATTGGCGATATTGCGCGCGATGAACGATTGACGCGCACCAGCATGGCTCGCCATTGCCTGCGCTTGCCTGAGGACCTCTAGATTTTGAAACATCGGGATTCTCCCGGATTGGGGGTCGTGTTCAACAAGCCTTAAGAGCGATTCCTTTAGAAACGATTGAGCGCGGCAAGAGCCGGGCACTGAAGGAGGCCAGAATGGCGGGATCTGTGTTCGACGGGCTGTTGGCCGAAATCGCGCGCTTGGCCCCGGTGCGCCCGGTGGGCCGTGTCGCCGAGATTGCCGCCAACAAGCTGTGCCTCAGGGGCCTCGGCAACCACGCCGCGCTGGGCGATCTGGTGCGCATCACGCTAAGGGGCCGCCAGGTGCTGGGCGCCGAGGTGATCGCACTTGCGCCCGATCATGTGACGGTCCTGCCCGATGGCCCGGCAGACGGTGTCCAGATCGGCGATACCGCCGATCTTCTCGGCCCGGCGACGCTCAGCCCGCATGACGGCTGGATCGGACGCGTCATCGATCCTTATGGCAAGCCGCTGGATGGCAGACCGCTGTTTCGCGGGCCGATTGCGCGGGCGCTGCGTGCGGCACCTCCCGCTGCCGCCGAACGCCGGGCGATGGGTGGACGACTTGCCACCGGTGTCGCCGTCTTCGACACGCTTCTGCCGATCGTGCGCGGCCAGCGGATCGGTCTTTTCGCAGGCTCCGGCGTGGGTAAATCGTCGCTGTTGGGCAAGCTGGCGCGCGGGCTTGCCGCCGATGTCGTGGTGATCGGCCTGGTCGGTGAGCGGGGCCGCGAGCTGCGCGAGTTCGTCGAACACGTGCTGGGGCCCGAGGGCATGGCCCGCTCGGTCGTCGTCGCGGCAACCTCGGACCGTTCGCCGCTCGAGCGGCGCCGCGCGGCCCTGGCTGCGATGACCGTGGCCGAACATTTCCGCGACACCGGCGCGCATGTGCTGTTCCTGACAGATTCGGTAACCCGCTTTGCCGAAGCGCACCGCGAGATCGCACTGGCCTCGGGCGAGGTCGGCGCGCTGGGCGGCTACCCGCCCTCGCTCGCACATATGATCATGTCTCTGGCCGAGCGCGCCGGGCCCGGCGCGGGCACACAGGGCGATATCACCGCCGTGTTCTCGGTCCTCGTCGCTGGGTCGGACATGGAAGAACCGGTGGCCGATATCCTGCGCGGTGTGCTGGATGGCCATGTCGTTATGGACCGGGCCATTGCCGAACGCGGGCGCTATCCGGCGATCGATCTTCTGCGCTCGGTCTCGCGCAGTCTGCCGGGGGCGGCAAGTGCCGAGGAGAATACCTTGATCGGCGCGGCGCGGCGTCTGCTTGGCGCCTACGACCGATCCGAGACAATGATTCAGGCTGGGCTTTACGCCAAGGGCTCGGACCCGGTGCTGGACGAGGCGATCCGGGTCTGGCCTGCGCTGGATGGGTTTTTGGCCGAAGATGCGCCCGAGGGCGTCGTGGCCAGTTTCGCGCGGCTGGCCGATTGTCTTGCACCGGCAGGGCGACCGCCGCGTCCGGCTGAACCTGCGGAGTTTGCGGCCAGTTTCGAGGCCGCGCCCGAGGTGGACGCGTTTTCGCTGGAAGAGTGACGCCCGGCTGTTCTGCGAAAACCGCGGCACGACACGATTTTTCTGCGAAAAATCAGGCGTTGTGATTGACCACAGGCAGCCGCAAGGCGATGGCTGGCTCAGCCAATCAGGCTGCGTATGCGCGGCGTCGACCGCAAGAGGCTGAGGGCGGTACTGCCGCGCACCGCAGCGGCCGATTGCTGCATTTCCGAGCGCAGCAGGTAAAGCCGGATCAGATCTTCGCGTTTGGCCGGATCGGCAAACTGCGCGACTTCGCCGTTGCCAAGGGCGCGGTCGGTCTTGTCGCGGAAGATCGCCAGCTGCCGATCGATGTCGAGGGCGCCAAAGCTTGTCGGCAGACCTAGTGCTATCTCGAACACCTTTCGCAGCGGTGGGTTGCCCATCACCGTAAACCAAAGCGCGTTGTCAGAAGACTGGCGACCGGCCAGGCTGCTCAGCTCGCGTTCTGCGGTCAGGGCAAGGCGCATCGACTCGCTCTTGCCGCCCACGGCAATCTCGAACTGCCGGGTGTTGTAGGCGGTAACGATCCGGTCGGCGAAACCCGATTGGCGCGTGTTCGGACCTTCGGGTTCGGCAAAGCCGAAGGCACGCGCGAATTCGAGATAACGCTTGTCGGCGAGGCGGTTGGCCAGAGCGCCGGAATCGGACGACGGACTTTCCAGGATTTTTCGGATGAACGCCTTGTTCGGCAGATCAGCCTCGAGGCCGAAGGCCCCCAACGCCACTTTTAGCAAAGCGCGGTCGGCAACCAGCGCCTCGGCGCTTGTCACCTGGCCGATCCGGTCGCGGAAGGCTGCGGTGTCGCGTTTCGTGACGGGGGCCGAGGCGACCAGCTCGCGCTGACTGTCGCCGGTGCGCGCCAGAAACCGCCAGCCGGCATACCCGGCCAGCGGCAGGACCGGCTCAAAGCTCACCGGGCCGCGGCGGCCAGAAGCCGCTCTTCCCGGGGCAGCAGCGAACGCAGGGCCTTGAGGGCTTGGTAATGCTGACCCGTGGTCACCGCTTCGGTTGCCATGGTCAGTTGGGTCCGGCTGTCGTGATCGGTCAGCACCTGGCTGAGTTGCTCGATGCCGCGCAGAAGCTGGTGATTGGCATCGGTCGGATCCGCGTCGCCGGACAGAATCAGCTGCGCGATATAGCAGACCCTTCGCACCGGCGTCGTCACCTCGCCGGGGTGGATCGCATCGCGCAGGCGCAGGATATTGGCGCCGGGCGTCATGATCGACAGGCGCGAGCGCTTGTCGCCGTTCTCGATCACCGCGCCGTTGATCAGCACGCGTTCGCGCGGTCCGAGTTTGAGGACAAGGCCGCTCATCCCGCCCCCTCCCGCGTGGAAAGGCCGCGCATGACGGCGGTGTTGATGTCGACGAGCACGCCCGCCGAGGCCGATCCGGCCAGCACACGGCTGGTGTGCACGCGGGTAAACTCGGCCAGATAGAACAGCCGGGCGCGCAATTCACGCGGCAACCCGTTGCCGTCGTCGGCAACATCGACCGCGAGGGTCGTCCACAGCTCCAGATTGTCGTGCAGGGCGCGTACCAGCGGGTTGATGCTGGACCCGGCCAGGGCCTGGGCCTGTCTCTGCGCCTCGCGCAGGCGGCGGGTGATGCGGGCGAATAGATCGTATTCCGTAGAGCGTCCGGTGCGAACGGGTGTTCCCGGATTGCTGTAGGCCGTTCGAGCCATGTCGAGAGCGTTCACGTGCTTTCCTTCCGAAAGGAATGGGGGTCAACCGGCACTTCGGCCGGGTCGGGGGGAACCGGGGCGCGTTTCCACACGCCCCGGCCCGAGCCTTGCCTTACCGGAAGAGGGCGAGGATCGACTGCGGCTGCTGGTTGGCGATCGACAGCGACTGGATGCCCAGCTGCTGCTGCACCTGCAGCGCCTGGAGGCGGGCTGAGGCCTCCTCCATATCGGCATCGACAAGCGTGCCGATACCGGCCTTGAGCGAGTCGGTCAGTGCCCCGATGAACTTCGTCTGGCTGTCGATCCGGCCCTGTGCCGAACCGAACGAGGCGGCCGCGGCAATCGCGTTGGCGATCAGCGTTTCCACGTTTCCAAGCGCCGCTGCGGCACCGGCATTGGTGGTTACGTTGATGCCACCGAGGCCGAAGAGGCCACCCGAGGCGGTACCGCCCGCCGCGCCCGCACGGGCAAGCGAAACGCTGGAAGCGCCGTTGTTGTCGACCTTCAGCTGCCACTGGCCCGACGAGTTCTGTGTGACCTGGGTTGTGACATTGGCGATGTTGCCGCCATCGACCGCTGCCTTCAGGCCGCGCGCGACGTCTTCGAAGTTCTCGCCCCGGCCCGCCACATAGGTATAGGCGGTGCCGCCAACGGTCATCTGGTAGCCATCGCCGGCGTTGACGGCAGCCGAGCCTGAGAAGGTCAGCGTTTCGGCACGTTCGGCAACGGTGGAAGCCGACAGGGCAATACCCGTGGCACCACCGTTCTTGGTGCCAGCGATGGCGACGTTCTCGAACGCGCGTGTCGAGGTCAGCGTGATCACGCCGCCCGACGCCCCGGCCGTAACCCCGACGAGGCCAAGCGCGTTGATCGCGCCGGAAATCGCCGTTGCCGCCGCATCCTGATCGCCGGTGATCTGACCGGCGGTGAAGGACAGCGTCGCACCGCCCACGGTGATCTCGAAGGCGTCGGCGCTGACATCGGCGTCGGTCGCCAGGGTGATCGTGGCGGTGTTGCCGGTATTGGTCCCCGACGAGGCCGACAGCGTGGCGTTTGCCACAAGGCTGGTGCCGGTGCCCAGGACGCCCGCCGTATTGGTCAGGTCCTTGCGGGCGATGGTGATGTTCGATGCCGTCACCGTGCCATTGCTTGCGCGGTCGAGCGACGACAGGATGTTCACGTCCTCGGTGCCAGAAACCAGGTTCAACCCGTTGAACTGGGCGGCGCCGACGATGGCGTTGATCTGGTCGCGCAGCGCCGAGATGTCGGTCTGGATCTTGGAGCGGTCAACGTTGGCTTCCTGCGATGCCACGATCTTGCCCTTGATGTCGGTCAAGAGGTCGGTCACCGCTTCCGAGGCCGCACGGGCCACGGTGACGGTCGACTGACCCAGCGACAGCGAATCAGAGATCGCCTTGAAACCCTTCACGTCGGATTCCATGACTTTCGAGATCGCCCAGACCGCCGAGTTGTCACGCGCGGTGGCGATCGACTTGCCGGTCGAAATTTCATCCTGCGTCTTGGCGAGGTTCTGGTTGATCCCCTTGAGGGTCTGCAGAGCCACCATTGCGCTGGTGTTGGTCAGAATACTTGACATGGATTCATCCTTTAGGTCCTTCGGCGCGTTCCGCACCGGATTTCTGTGAAACCGCCCTTTGGCGGCAAGACGGGCCTTTCTGACCGGAACGACAGGGCGAAGAGCCTGCCGCGCCATCCACGCTTCGGATGCAGGGGCGAAACTGACGGGGATTGGCTAAGAGATAGCTAAGATCGAAAGGCAAGATATCTTGGATTCGATCCAAATCTGCCGGGTCAAGCGCGCCGTTCCACGCTGGGCCGCGCGCCGCCATGAATTTCGGCGTGACCCTTGGCGTCATAGGTACTCAGCGGCGGGCCGCCGGACCGGGCAGTCTCAAGATGCGCACGCGCCGCACGCACCCCTTTCAGCGCCGCTTCCAGCAGGCGCTGGTTGTCCTCTGCCGCCTTGCGCAAGCGGTCGAGCGCCGCAGTTTCGGGCGCGCCGCCGGGCCGAAGATCATCAAGCAGTCGTTCCTTGCGCGCAATCAGCCCGGGCAGGGCCGGAAGATCGCCAGACAACAGGGCCATGCGTTCTTCCTTGAGAAGCCGCCAAAGTGCGGTGATCGGGTCAAGGCTGGGCATTGTCACGCTCCTTCAACGCATGGAAAAGGGCCTCGGCCAGGCCAATCCCGCCGGCCTTTACCATCAGATCGGCCTGCGCCTGCCGCAGGAACGAGGAAAACTGCTCTTCGCCCGCGCCACCACCGAAGGATTCGCGCGGCTGGCCGACGCCAGCGGATTTCAGCATCTCGGACAGGAAGGCCGATTCGAGTTTTTCGGCCGCAGCCCTCAATGCTGCGTCACCGCCCGCTTTAACGGGAGTGGCAGCCAGTGCGGGAGAGATTGAAGTGAGCACGGGATGATTCCTTCAATTTTGCGCATTTCGACAGGAATACATCGCTCGGGGTAAACATCCGGTAACGCGCTTCGGGCGATAAGCTTCGGGAGCTTGGCAGAATGCCGGAGACAAGAGATGCGCATCAGCGAAACCGCAGACACCGCCGTTACGGCCCTTTTCCGCACCGCCGCACCACAGGGCGCACCCGGACAGGGGGCGGGCTTTGCGCAGATGTTTCTGGACCAGGCGCCGCTTCCGCCCGGATCAGTTTCGGGCCAAGGCACGGTGCAGGCAATCCTGGACCAGCGCGAACGACCCGCCTTGCCGTCCGGTCTGCTGAGTTTCTTTTCCAGGGACAACGCCGAACCAGGGATCGGCAAGCGGATCGCTCAGCATTTCGCGAATAGCGAAGATGGCGCGCAGCAGTCATCCGCGCCTGTCCTGGCCGAATCGGATGCGATCGACATTCCCGC
>JBBKVJ010000067.1:0-14432 GCA_037968375.1 Paracoccaceae bacterium
TGAAGCCTTCTAAAATCCAGACCGCGAGGGGCACGTTGAACAGCGTGTGTGCCAGTGCGACGGCGATGTGCGTGTCGAACAGGCCGACTGAGGAATAGAGTTGGAAGAACGGCAGCGCGAATACCGCCGGCGGGGCCATGCGGTTGGTCAAGAGCCAGAAGAACAGGGGCTTGTCGCCCATGAAGCTGTAGCGCGAGAACGCGTAGGCAGCGGGCAGGGCGACGGCGAGCGAGATCACCGTGTTCATCAGCACGTAGATCAGCGAGTTGACATAGCCCATGTACCACGATGGATCGGTGAGGATCGTGGCGTAATTTTCCAGCGTGAAATTGCGCGGCCAGAGCGAGAAGGCGCCGAGGATTTCGGCATTGGTCTTGAGGCTCATGTTCAAAAGCCAGTAGATCGGCAGGAGCAGGAAAACGAGGTAGATTGTCATCACGATGGCCGAGGTTTTCATCGCTGCTCCTCGCGGTCGAGATTGGTCATCACGGTGTAGAACACCCATGAGACCAAGAGGATCACCAAGAAGTACATCAGCGAGAACGCGGCCGCCGGGCCGAGGTCAAACTGGCCGATGGCCATCTTCACGAGGTCGATCGACAGGAACGTGGTCGCGTTGCCGGGGCCGCCGCCGGTGACGACGAAGGGTTCGGTGTAGATCATGAAGCTGTCCATGAAACGCAACAGGATCGCGATGAGGAGGACGCCCTGCATCTTCGGCAGTTCGATGTAGCGGAAGACCTTCCAGCGCGAGGCCTGGTCGATCTTGGCGGCCTGATAGTAGGCCTCGGGGATCGAGCGCAGGCCCGCAAAGGCGAGAAGCGCGACCAGCGAGGTCCAGTGCCAGACGTCCATCACGATGACGGTCAGCCAGGCATCCAGCGCGTCGCTGGTATAGTTGTAATCAACCCCGAGGGCAGCCAGCGTGTGGCCCAGAAGGCCGATATCGACGCGGCCGAAGATCTGCCAGATGGTGCCGACGACGTTAAAGGGCACCAGCAGCGGCAGCGCCATCAGGACCAGGCAGAATGACGACCAGAAGCCTTTTTTGGGCATGTTGAGGGCGACGAAGATGCCCAAGGGAACCTCGATGGCCAGGATGATTGCCGAAAACATCAGCTGGCGGCCAAGGGCCTGGTGGATGCGGTCGGATTTCAGCATCTCCTCGAACCATTCGAGGCCCGCCCAGAAAAACTGGTTTCTGCCAAACGTGTCCTGAACCGAATAGTTCACCACGGTCATCAGCGGCAACACCGCCGAGAAGGCGACGAGCAACAGCACCGGCAGGACGAGGAACCAGGCCTTTTGGTTGACGGTCTTGTTCATCAGGCGGCCTTTCCTGCGGTTTCGGCGGGGGTCACGCGCCAGTCGTCGGCGTAGACGTTGACATGGGCGGGGTCGAAAATCGCGCGGGGCTGGCCTGCGGTGATTTCGCGGCCTTCGGGGGCGATGGCGTTCAGCGTGTGGCCCATCGCGGTGGCGCGGACGATGCGGTGGCGGCCAACATCCTCGACCCTTTGCACCGTGACCGGCAGGCCGTCGGCGCGGTCGGTGATGGTGACAAACTCCGGACGAATGCCGATCTGGGTGCGGCCTTTCAGGGCCGGGTAATGGGCGCCAAGCGGGATCGGCACGCCATCGACAAGGGCGCGGTTGCCGTCGATCCTTGCATCCAGCAGGTTCATGCCGGGCGAGCCGATGAAATAGCCGACGAAGGTGTGCTCGGGCCGCTCGAACAGTTCCTCGGGCGTGCCCATCTGCACAACGCGGCCTTCGTGCATCACGACAACCTTGTCGGCAAAGGTCAGCGCCTCGGTCTGGTCATGGGTGACGTAGATCATCGTGTGACCGAACTCGCGGTGCAGCGATTTGAGCTGGGTCCTGAGTTCCCATTTCATATGTGGGTCGATGACGGTCAGCGGCTCGTCGAACAGGATCGCGTTTACATCCTCACGCACCATGCCGCGCCCGAGCGAGATTTTCTGCTTGGCATCGGCGGTCAGGCCGCGCGCCTTGCGATCCAGCACGTCCTGCATGTCGATCATCGCCGCGATCTCTTGCACGCGGTTGGCGATATAGGCGGCGTCGGCGCCCCGGTTCTTCAGCGGAAAGGCCAGATTTTCGCGCACCGTCATGGTGTCGTAGACCACCGGGAACTGGAACACCTGGGCGATGTTGCGTTCCGCCGTAGGGGCGTCGGTGACGTCCGTGTCGCCGAACAGGACGCGGCCCTGACTGGGGCGTAGAAGGCCCGAGATGATGTTGAGCAGCGTGGACTTGCCACAGCCGGACGCGCCCAAAAGAGCGTAGGCACCGCCGTCAGACCAGGTGTGCGTCATCTCTTTCAGCGCCCAGTCATCATCGTTCTTGGGCTGGGAGAGGTAGGAGTGGGCGAGGTTTTCAAGGGTGATCTGGGCCATGGTTTTTCCTTACGCCGCAGTCGCATAGGCGGCGGGGGCGACCAGTGCGCCATCTTCGGCGAAGACATAGACATGCGCGAGGTCGAGATAGACGGCAAGTTCGGCGCCCGGCGCGATGTTGTGGATGCCGTGGACCAGCCCGACCCAACGGTCGGGCCCGTGGTGCAAGTGAACGAAGGTTTCTGAGCCGGTGATTTCGGTCACCGCAAGGCGGCAGCGGAATTCGAGGGCGTTGTCGGTGTGGTGCCTGAGTTCCAGATGGTTCGGGCGGAACCCGGCGCGGTAGCGGCCATCGGCGAGGCTTGCAAGTTTTCCTGTGGCGTGGGCGGTCTGGTTGTCGCCGAAGCGGAGGTTATTGCCGGATTTGGTGACGTCAAGGAAGTTCATCGGCGGGTCGGAAAAGACCCGCGCCGTGGTGGCATCGACGGGCTGGCGGTAGACGTCCGGCGTCGGGCCGAACTGGGTGATGCGACCTTCCCAGAGGGTCGCGGTATTGCCGCCCAGAAGCAGGGCTTCTTCCGGTTCGGTGGTGGCGTAGACGAAGATGGCGCCGGATTCCTCAAAGATTTTCGGGATCTCGATGCGCAGTTCCTCGCGCAGCTTGTAATCGAGATTGGCTAGCGGTTCGTCGAGAAGGACCAGCCCGGCCTCTTTCACCAAAGCGCGGGCGAGGGCACAGCGTTGCTGCTGACCGCCGGACAGTTCCAGCGGCTTGCGTTTCAGCATCGACGAGATTTGCAGCATCGCGGCGGTGCGTTCGACGGCGGCCGCAATCTCGGCCTTGGGCTTGCCCATCAGGCGCAGCGGCGAGGCGATGTTGTCGAAGACGGTCATCGAGGGGTAGTTGATGAACTGCTGGTAGACCATCGAGACGTTGCGGTCCTGCACGCGGTGGCCGGTCACGTCCTTGCCGTGCCAGAACACCCGGCCCGCGTTCGGCACATCTAGGCCCGCCATCAGGCGCATCAGCGTGGTCTTGCCTGCCAATGTGGGGCCCAGAAGGACGTTCATCGTGCCTTTTTGCAGCGTCAGGTCGGTCGGGTGGATATGCACCCGACCGGTCACGGATTTGGTGACGCCCTTGAGTTCCAGTGTCATGTCGCCCCCCTCATTCCGCCGCATCCCGGCTGGCATGAGCCTTGGCCATGAAGGCCTCAAGCGCGGCGGTTTGGTCTTGTGTCAACCTTAACCCGAGCTTGGAGCGGCGCCAGAGGATATCTTCTGCCGTGCGGGCATATTCGCGGGTCATCAACCAACGCACCTCGGCCTCGGTCAGTGTCGCGCCGAAATCCTGGCCGAGGGCGGCGGCGTCGGTTGCGTTACCCAGAACGTCGCGCGCCTCGGTGCCGTAGGCGCGGATCAGGCGGGCCGACCAGTAGTCGGTCAGGAACGGATAGGCGCGGCGCAGATCGGCAGTCAGGTTGGCCACGCCGTCGACAGGGAAATCGCCTCCGGGTAGAGGCACCTCGGCGGTCCAGTCGGCGGTGGCGTTCGGGAAGGTGGGCCCGAGTTTCGCCAGGGCTGCCTCGGCCAGTTTGCGATAGGTGGTGATCTTGCCACCGAAGACGTTCAGCAAGGGCGCGCCGCTGTTGTCGAGCGACAGCACATAATCGCGGGTGGCCGCCGTGGCCGATTTGGCGCCGTCGTCATAGAGCGGGCGAACACCGGAATAGGCCCAGACGATATCGTCGGTGGATACCGGGCGTTCGAAATACTGCGAGGCGAAGGCGCAGAGATAGGCCTGCTCTTCGGGTGTGCAGGTGGCGGTTTCGGGGTCGCCGTCGTGATCCTGATCGGTGGTGCCGATCAGGGTAAAGTCGGTCTCGTACGGGATCGCAAAGATGATCCGGCCGTCCTCGCCCTGGAAGAAATAGCATTTGTCGTGGTCGAAGAGTTTCTTCGTGACGATATGGCTGCCGCGCACAAGGCGGACGCCTTCGGAGGTGTTCAGGCGAAGGGTATTGCGGATCACGTCTTCGACCCAGGGGCCGCCGGCATTGACCAGCGCCTTGGCGCGGAAAGTCTGTGGGATACCGTTGTGGTCGGCGGTGACGGTCCAGCGGTCGCCCTCGCGCGCCGCCGCAGTGACCTTGGTGCGGGTCAGGACCCGTGCGCCGCGTGCCTCGGCGTCGCGGGCGTTCAGGATGACGAGGCGAGCGTCTTCTACCCAGCAGTCGGAATACTCATAGGCTTTTTGGAATTTCTGCTTGAGCGGTTTCCCGGCGGGATCGGTTGTCAGGTCGAGAGTTTCAGTTCCTGGCAGGATCTTTCGTCCGCCGAGATTGTCGTAAAGGAAAAGGCCAAGCCGGATCAGCCAGGCGGGGCGGCGGCCGCGCATCCAGGGCATGGCAAGGGACAGAAGGCGCGAGGTCGGCGTTTCGGCCTCGAACCGCATGTCGGAGTGGTAGGGCAGAACGAAGCGCATCGGCCAGCTGATGTGAGGCATGGCGCGGAGCAGCGTTTCACGTTCGATCAGCGCCTTGCGGACCAGGCCGATCTCGAAAAACTCGAGATAGCGCAGGCCACCGTGAAACAGTTTGGTCGAGGCCGAGGAGGTCGCCGAGGCGAGGTCGTTCATCTCGGCCAGTGCCACGGTCAATCCGCGCCCCGCCGCATCGCGGGCGATGCCACAGCCGTTGATGCCGCCGCCGATGACGAAAAGATCGACCTCATGGCCATCGGATGCAGCCAAAGCTGTCACAGAATCCCCCCATTTCTTGTGGGCAGTGTGGCAAGGTGATGTTCGTCGTGTCAAAGAAAATATTCGCTTTTGTTCGTTTTTGCTTTGTGCGCCCGCACTGCACGGCTAGTCTTATCCTGCGCCACCTTGAACCAGCGCGTTGATATTAAGGGGTGCCGATGGCCCTCAGCCTGCGTCAGACCGAGATTCTGGGGATCGCCCGCGCCGAGGGACGGGTGGTGGTGGAAGGCCTGGCCGACCGCTTTGGTGTGACCGTGCAGACCATCCGCCGCGATCTGAGCGAACTGGCGGAAGCGGGGCAGCTTGACCGGGTGCATGGCGGCGCGATCATCCGTTCAGGTGTCGCCAACATCGGTTATGAAGAGCGGCGGAGCCTGAATGCCGAGGCAAAGGCGGCGATCGGGCGGGCCTGTGCGGGGCATATCCCCGACAACTCGTCGCTGTTCCTGAACATCGGCACAACCACCGAGGCGGTGGCGCGGGCGCTGTTGCAGCATCAAAATATCACGGTGGTGACCAACAATCTGAATGTCGCGAATATTCTGGTGGCGAACGAAAGCTGCGAGGTGATCGTGGCCGGTGGCCTGGTGCGGCGCTCGGACGGCGGGCTGGTCGGCGATCTGACGACGCAGGCGATCGATGCGTTCAAGGTGGATTTCGCGATCATCGGAACCTCGGCCCTGGACGCAGACGGCGATCTTCTGGATTTTGATCCGCAGGAGGTGCGGGTCAGCCGAGCAATCCTACGGCAGTCGCGGCGGGCGTTTCTGGTCAGCGATGCATCGAAGCTGAACCGCAAGGCGCCGGTCCGGATCACCTCGCTGGCCGAGCTTGACGCAGTCTTCACCGATCAGGCGCTACCGGGAGGGTTGGCGCAGAGGTGCCGCGAGTGGCGAACCGAGGTGCATGTTGCCAGTGGCTAGCGGTGGATGACCTCGCCTAGAAACACCTCTGCGCCCGCGCCCAGTGAATCACCCAGCCCGGTGACAAGGGCGTAGCCCGCCGGGCAGCGGCTGACCGCCCCACGGGCAGCCGCTATGGTGCCAACAGAGCGACGAATGAGGTGATGAGATGCTTGGCCATAAAGCGATGATCTTTCTCGTAGCTGCGGCAGCCCGCGGTCAGACGCTGCCCACTGATGTGATGGGCGCATGATAAGGGCTGTATCCCGGAACGAAGGAGGGCCTTGATGCGATCATGATAGTTTGATCCAAGCACCTAGCCCGGAACAAAGGGCGTAGCCCGCCGGGCAGCGGATGACCGCCCCGGTGGGCAGCCGCTACGGTGATGCCAGCGCGACGATTGAGGATGGGGGATGCTCAGCCATAAACCGGCGGCCGTTACCGTTGCTGCGGCAGCCCGCGATCTGACGCTGCCCTCTGGTGGGCCCGGCTGTGTGCGTGATCTTTTATGACATCTTTTAGGGTCGTTGGGGCGAGAGCGTTCCCGCCAGATGCATCCGGTGCTGGCCGCTATTCGGCGGCCTTGAGGCTGGCCAGAAGGTGGTGGAATTTCTCGCCCTGCACCGCGACATGATCGCGCAGCTGGCGGGCGGCGCACTCGCCGTCGCTATCGCTGAGGGCGGCGACGATGGCCTCATGCTCGGCCATGGACTGGGTCATCCGGCCGCGCAGGCGCAGCTGCATTCGGCGGAACGGGCGCAGCCGCATGTGCAGTTTCGCGGCGGTCTGTTCGAGGAAGGAATTTCCCGAGGCGCGATAGATCAGGTGATGAAAGCGCTCATTCTCGCGGTAGTAGGCATCGGCATCCTGGGCCTTGAGTGCGCAGGCGCAGAGCCGGTTGGCGTCCCTGATCTCGGCCAGGGCTTTGTCACCCACCCGGCCCGCGGCGAGGCGGCCGCAGGTGGCTTCGAGTTCCGCCATCGCCTCGAACATCTCAATCAGTTCGACCGGGCCGAGATTGCGCACGAAGACGCCGCGCCGGGGTTTTGAATCGACAAGGCCAGAGCTGGCCAGCCGTTGCAGCGCCTCGCGGATGGGGGTGCGCGACACGCCATAGCGTTCAGCAAGCGTGGTCTCGTCCAGCCGCTCGCCGGTGGCGATCTGGCCCATGACGATGGCCTGCTCGAGGTCTTCAGCGATCTTGTCAGCGTGGCGCATGGCCGGGACGGTAGCCGCAGACCGGGTGATTATGCAAGAGGCACGTTCTTGTATACATAAAGCTTGACTCTGTATCTCCACGCGCGGGATGCTGAGATCAATCGCCGGGACGTGAACCCGGGCGGTATCCAGGGAGGAAGACATGAAAGCTACATTTACCGGCGCCGCACTGGCGCTTGCCGCTACCGTATCCATCGCAGGTGCCGAAGAGCTGCGCCTGTCGCATCAGTGGTCGACCGGCGACGTGCGACACAAGGTGGCCGAGATTGTAGCAGAAGAGGTCGCGGCGGCGGGTGTCGATCTGGAAATCCAGATTTTTCCATCGGAATCTTTGTTCAAGGCGCGCGAGCAATACACGCCCCTGTCGCGCGGGCAGTTGGACATGACGGTGCTGCCGCTCAGCTATGCAGGCGGTCAGCAGCCAGCCTATAACCTGACGCTGATGCCGGGTCTGGTAAAGAACCACGACCACGCGGCGCGGCTGAACGAAAGCCCGTTCATGGCGGCCTTGGAAGAGAAGATGGCCGATGACGATGTGATGGTGCTGGTGCACGGCTATCTGGCCGGTGGTTTTGCCGGGACAGAAGGCTGCATCACCAAGCCCGAGGATGTGAAGGGTCTGCAGATCCGCGCGGCCGGCAAGTCGTTCGAAGAGATGCTCGTGGCGGCGGGGGCCTCGATCGCCTCGATGGCGTCGTCGGAGATTTATACTGCGATGCAGACCGGCGTTCTGGATGCGACGAATACCTCGTCGTCGTCGTTCGTCAGCTACCGCATCTACGAGCAGGTGAAGTGCTATACGCCTGCCGCCGATGTGGCGCTGTGGTTCATGTATCAGCCGCTCTTGATGAACAAGGCGACGTTCGAAGGGTTGTCGGCTGAACAGCAGGCGGCGCTGGTCGCTGCCGGTGAAAAGGCCCAGGCCTACTATCTTGAAGAGGCCAAGAAGGAAGACGCGGCTTCGGTGCAGGTGTTCCGCGATGCGGGTGTCGAGATCGCCGAGATGACAGCGGAAGATTTCGAAGCCTGGCGCGCGCTGGCGCAGGAAAGCTCGTACAAGTCGTTCCTGGCCGATGTGCCGGACGGTCAGGCCCTGCTCGACATGGCGTTCGCGGTCGAATGATGTGATCCTCGGGCCGGGGTGCGACGCTGCCCCGGCCCGTAGTTCGAAGGAGAGCATCCCTTGTCCTCACCCCTGACGACGACGGTTGCGCGCACCGGCAACAATCCGGTCCTGCGCGCCATCGCCGCGATCTCGACCTTCGCTGGCTGGTGTTCGGCGACGATGATCGTGATGGCGGTGCTGATCACCATCCAGATGATCTTTATCCGCTTCGTGCTGAACGGCTCGACCGTCTGGCAGACCGAGGCGGTGATCTATCTGGTGATCGCGGCGACGCTGATCGGGCTGCCCTATGTGCAGCGGCTGCGTGGCCATGTGAATGTCGATCTGGTGCCGATGATGCTGAGGGGTCGGGCGCGCTGGCTGCTGGCGCTGGTGGTGCAGGGGGTGTCTATCGGCATCGTCGCGCTGATGGTCTGGCATGCCTACGACTACTGGCATTTCGCCTGGGCACGGGGCTGGAAATCGGAAACCGTCTGGGCGGTGCCGCTGTGGAAGCCGTATCTGGCCTTGCCGTTGGGTCTGGCGCTGTTCCTGTTGCAGCTGATCGCGGATTTCGTCGCGACGTTTCTGAAGATCGATTTGCCCTTCGGGTTGGAGGACTAGATGGACCCGCTGGTTCTTGGACTGATCGTTGCTGTGGCCACAATTGTCGTGCTGTTCTCAGGCATGTCGGTGGCGGTGGGCCTTCTGGTTGTTGCAGCGGGATTCCTGCTGATCTTCGACGGTGTGCGGTCGCTCGAACTGCTGCCCGAGATCATGTTCGCCAAGCTGAACGATTTCGCGCTTCTGTCGATCCCGATGTTCATCATCATGGGGGCGTCTATCGCCTCGACCCGGGCGGGCGCCGATCTTTACGAAGCGCTGGAGCGCTGGCTGACGCGGGTGCCGGGCGGGCTGGTGATTTCGAACCTTGGGGCCTGTGCCTTGTTCGCTGCGATGTCGGGATCGTCGCCCGCGACCTGTGCGGCGATCGGCAAGATGGGCATCCCCGAGATGCGCAAGCGCGGCTACCCGGATGGCGTCGCGGCGGGCAGCATTGCCGCCGGTGGTACGCTGGGCATTCTGATCCCGCCGTCGGTGACGATGATCGTCTACGGTATTGCGACGGAAACCTCGATCGGGCGGCTGTTTCTGGCCGGCGTGATGCCGGGGGTGATGCTGGTCGGCCTGTTCATGGCGTGGTCGCTTTATTCGACATGGGCTCAGGGCGGGCACGACGCGCTGTCGTCGACGTCTTATACTTGGAAGCAGAAGTTCGAGATCCTGCCCAAGGTCCTGCCGTTCCTGGCGATCATTATCGGCGTGCTCTACGCGATGTATGGCGGTATCGCGACGCCGTCGGAAACTGCCGCCGTGGGGGCAGTTCTGTGCCTGCTGGTCGCGATGATAATCTACAGTCTGTGGAGCCCGAAGGCGATCTGGGTCGTCCTGCGCGACAGCACCAAGGAATCGGTGATGATCCTGTTCATCATCGCCGCTGCGGGGGTGTTCAGCTATATGCTGTCATCGCTGTTCATCACCCAGTCCATTGCCGAATGGATCGGGTCGCTGGATGTGAACCGCTGGGTTCTGATGGGGATGATCAACGTCTTCCTGCTGATCGCGGGGTTCTTTCTGCCGCCCGTAGCCGTCATCCTGATGGCCGCACCGATCCTGTTGCCAATCATCACCACGGCGGGATTCGATCCGATCTGGTTCGCGGTAATCCTGACGATCAACATGGAGGTCGGGCTGATTTCGCCTCCCGTGGGGTTGAACCTTTATGTCATCAACGCGATTGCGCCTGACATCAAGCTCAAGACGATCCTCTGGGGCTCGATGCCCTATGTGCTGTGCATGTTTCTGGCGATCTTCCTGTTGTGTCTCTTTCCGGGCATTGCCACCTGGCTGCCGGATTACGTCATGGGCACACGGATGTGAGCGTTCTGGCCGATATCCTCGGCACGCTGTTCGAGCGGCGCTATGCGGCGGGGTCGGACAAGCTGGCGTCGCGCTCGATGGCCGAGTTGTGCCGGGGGCTGGTGTCGAGCCAGGGCGAGGTGTCGGGCGTCAGTTTTGCGCGCGCGATCCTCGACCGATATGCCGGGATGGGCGAGGCGGACCGGCGGGCGTTCTTCCGGTTTCTGGCCGATGAGATGGACATCGACCCCGACGCGATTGTCAGCGCCACCGAAGTGGTGCGGCAGGATAAGTCCGCTGCGGCCTACGCGCGGCTGATGAATGCCAGCGAACCGGCGCGGCAAGAGCTGGCGCGGCGGTTGAACCAGGTGCCGGGTGCCACCGGGCGGTTGGTTGCGATGCGGACCGACCTGTTGCGGTTCTCGCAGGACGATCCCGATCTGGCGCGCATCGACCTCGATTTCCGGCATCTGTTTGCAAGCTGGTTCAACCGGGGGTTTCTGGTTTTGCGTCCGGTGAACTGGCAAAGCCCGGCGAATATTCTTGAAAAGATCATTGCCTACGAGGCGGTGCATGCGATCCGTAGTTGGGACGATCTGCGGCGGCGGCTGGAGCCCGAGGACCGGCGCTGTTTCGCGTTCTTCCACCCCTCGATGCCGGACGAGCCGCTGATTTTCGTCGAGGTGGCGCTGACCGAGGGGATTCCGAACTCGATCCAGAAGGTACTGGCCGAAGAGCGGGATGTGATGCCTGCGCATTCGGCCGATACGGCGGTGTTCTATTCGATCTCGAACTGTCAGGCCGGGTTGGCGGGGATCTCTTTTGGCAATTCGCTGATAAAGCAGGTGGTCGCCGACCTGTCGCGCGAATTGCCGCATCTGAAAAGTTTCGTGACCCTGTCGCCGATGCCGAGGTTCGCGCACTGGCTGGCCGAAGAGGGTCAGGGCGAGGCATTGCGCGCGGCGGCGATGGTCGGCACGGATGAGGCGTTGAAAGCCCAGTCCGAGGCGGCGCGGCGGCTGGCGGCGCGGTATCTGATCTCGGCCAAGCGAAACGGTGCGCCCTATGATCCGGTGGCAAGGTTCCATCTGAACAACGGGGCACTGGTGCATGATGTGCATGCTTTGGGGGATGTCTCGGCCAACGGGTTGCAGCAAAGCTGCGGGGTTTTGGTTAATTACCTTTACGATCTGGACCGGATCGAGGCCAATCACGAAGCCTTTGCAACCGGCGGCAAGGTAGCTGCGTCTCGCGCGGTCGAGGCGCTGGCGCGGCAGGCCGAGCCTGCGCAAAAGCCGATACCGCAAAAGCCCGCGAAAGTGACGCCAGAAGAAACCCGGAGCGAGGTCGATGAACCCACTTTATGACGCGCTTTTCGGGGTTCATGCCGGGTGCGAGACGCCGTTCCTGATCCTGCAAGACGGCACCCGCATCAGCCACGCCGCGTTTCTGGCCCGCGCGGCGCGGTTCGCGGGTGAGATCACCGCACTGGGCCTGAAGCCCGGCGACAGGCTTGCGGTGCAGATCGGCAAATCGCCCGATGCGCTGGCGGTCTATGCTGCCTGCGTGCAGGCGGGAGTGATCTTTTTGCCGCTCAACACCGCTTATACCGCGCCAGAGGTTTCCTATTTCGTCGAGAACAGCGGTGCCAAGCTGGTGCTGTGCGATCCCGCACAGGAGGCGGCACTGGCGCCAGTCGTCGCCGATGCGGGCGCGGTGTTGCGGACTCTGTCGGAGGCGGGCGGCGGCAGCTTTGCGCAGGCTGCCGCCGCCCGGTCCGACCGGTTCGATACGGTGGCGCGCGGCGCGGGCGATCTGGCGGCGTTGCTGTATACCTCGGGCACCACCGGGCGGTCGAAAGGCGCAATGCTGACGCAGGGCAACCTTTTGTCGAACGCGCGGACGCTGACCGATTTCTGGTGCTTTACCGCCAAGGACGTGCTGCTGCACGCCTTGCCGATCTTTCACACCCACGGATTGTTCGTCGCCAGCAACGTGATGCTGCTGGCGGGCGGGGCGATGATCTTTTTGCCGAAGTTCGACTCAGATGCGGTGATCCGGCTGATACCTGAGGCGACCACCATGATGGGTGTGCCGACGTTCTACACCCGGGTGCTGAACGACGCGAGGTTTGACCGTGATCTGGTCGGTCACATGCGGCTGTTCGTCTCCGGCTCGGCGCCGCTTCTGGCCGAAACGCACCGCCAGTTCGAGGACCGCACCGGGCACCGCATCTTGGAACGCTACGGCATGACCGAGACCAACATGAACACCTCGAACCCCTACAAGGGTGCGCGGCGGGCGGGCACCGTGGGTGTGCCGCTGCCCGGGGTCGAAGTGCAGATCACCGACCCGGCGAGTGGTGAATCCTTGCCGCAGGGCGAGGTCGGTCAGATCGAGGTGCGCGGGCCGAACGTGTTTCAGGGCTATTGGGAAATGCCCGAAAAAACCCGCGAAGATCTGCGCGAGGACGGGTTTTTTCTGACCGGCGATCTGGGGGTGATCGACAAGCAGGGCTACGTGCAGATCGTCGGGCGCGCGAAGGACCTGATCATCTCGGGTGGTTACAATATCTATCCCAAGGAGATCGAGTTGGTCCTCGACGACCTGCCGGGGATTGCCGAAAGCGCGGTCATCGGCGTGCCGCATCCCGACTTTGGCGAGGCTGTGGTGGCGGTGATCGTGGCCGATGGGGCGGCACCCGATGGCGCCGCGATCGAGGCGGCGCTGACCGGGCAGTTGGCCCGCTTCAAGCAACCCAAGAGGGTGTTCTTCATCGACGCCTTGCCGCGCAACACGATGGGCAAGGTGCAGAAGAATGTCCTGCGCGAGGCGCATCGCCATCTGTTCGTGAAAACCTGACCCGCAGGGTCCGATCCGCGGCTGTCCACCGCGAGGTCCTGCAAATTCTATCTGTTTCCGATCTGCACCGCCGGTGCCTTGTCAGGCCGCTGTTGGTTAAGCCATTGTTCAAGATGCCTATTTCATGGCAGCCAGGGTTTTAGGCCATTTAGGGAAACTTTACCCGCGGCACCGATGCTCGTCCCATGACAGCCGCTTTCCTGGGGAATCGTCCCCGAGGGTTGGCCCCACCGCGAGTAACGAGCATCCAGATGACCTGCCAATCACGCAGCGAAATCGACTGTCCCGCCTTCGGGCCGGGACGTGTTCCGTTCCACTCTCCCATATGTTGCCGGAGTTGATATGAAACGATTCAGCCTTTCCCTCGTATTGTGTCCGCCGTCATATAAAATGGGACATCGGAGCGGTTTGAGCATTGGAGGCTCTGGCTCATTTGTGTGATTGATTATGCCGCCTGTTTTTGGTGGAGCAAGCGGCGCGTTTCGAATGTCTTTCGTTTGATCCTTTCCCGTTTTTGTAGAATGGCTTTGTCGCGGGCCGAAGTAGACGTCGGCGGGTGTGACGTTGTTCAGGCTCTCGTGGTAGCGCTGGTTGTTGTAATACTCGACGAAGGCCCCGATCTGGCGTTCGAGATCGCCGGGCAGATAGTAGTTTTCCAGCAGAACCCGGTTCTTCATCGTCTGGTGCCAACGCTCGATCTTGCCTTGGGTTTGCGGATGGAACGGCGCGCCCCGAATGGGTTCCATCTTTCGATCTTCCAGCCATTTGGCCAAATCGCCAGAGATGTAGCAGGAGCCGTTGTCACTCAGCAGGCGCGGCTTGTACCGGACGACAACCTGGTCACAGCCCGATGCGGTCAGAGCCAATTCAATCGTGTCTGTCACATCCTCGGCCCGCATGTTTGTGCAGAGCTTCCAGGCAATGATATAACGGCTGTAGTCGTCCAGGATCGTGCTGAGGTAATACCAGCCCCACCTATTACCCGGCAGTGGTTTGCGCAGCAAACCATGAGAGGGCGATGATCTTGAAGTAGGTGAAGTCGGTCTGCCACATCTGGTTGATGGAGGTGGTTTTGTCCGTGAACTCATCCGCGGCCTTGATCACTACATACTCCGGCGCGGTGATCGGATCGGCTTCCTTCAAAATGCGGTAAGCCGATGATTCCGAGACAAAATACCGCTACTCATCGGTGTATTTGACCGCCGGTTCGCGTGTCGTCAGCGCCTCATGCTCCAGCGCAAACTCGATCATGTCATCGCGCCGGTCCTGAGGAATGCGGTTCCAGACAGATTTTGGGTGGGAGA
>JBBKVJ010000068.1:0-17156 GCA_037968375.1 Paracoccaceae bacterium
GTGTTTGCGGTCATCGGATCTCCCGGTCTTGTGCGCGGCCAGGGCGCAGCCTGCCCGCTTTGCGGCCAATCTAGCGGCCGGACCCGGGCCGCACAATGCGCGGTCACGCCCGGATTTTCCATTGACCCAGTGCTGCACCTATGCTGCGTTCGATTTCACCAAACGGTCAAAAAACAACGACGCCCGGTGCCCGACCTCGGAACCGGCGCCCGGACAGAAACAGGAGAGCGCAGCATGGCAGCCCCCGGCGAGAATCTGAAGATCGACGGCGCCCGGCTATGGGACAGCCTGATGGAGATGGCCAAGATCGGCCCCGGCATCGCGGGCGGCAACAACCGCCAGACTCTGACCGATGACGATGCCAAGGGGCGGGCGCTGTTCCAAAAGTGGTGCGAGGCGGCGGGCATGACGATGGGCGTCGATCAGATGGGGTCGATGTTCGCGCGGCGCGAGGGGACCGATCCGGACGCGCTGCCGGTCTATGTGGGCTCGCATCTGGATACCCAGCCGACCGGCGGCAAGTATGACGGCGTGCTGGGCGTGCTGGGGGGGCTTGAGATCATCCGCACGCTGAACGATCTGGACGTGAAGACCAAGCACCCGATCGTCGTGGTGAACTGGACCAACGAGGAAGGCACCCGCTTTGCCCCCGCGATGCTGGCCTCGGGCGTCTTTGCCGGGCGGCACGATCTGGATTGGGCCTATGACCGCAAGGATGCCAAGGGGCTGAGCTTTGGCGACGAGTTGCAGCGGATCGGCTGGAAGGGCGACGAGGCGGTCGGTGCCCGCAAGATGCACGCGATGTTCGAGTTGCATATCGAACAGGGCCCGATTTTGGAGGCCGAGGGCAAGGCTATCGGCGTGGTGACCCACGGCCAGGGGCTGCGCTGGATCGAATGCACCGTGACCGGCAAGGAAAGCCACACCGGATCGACACCGATGCACATGCGCAAGAATGCCGGGCGCGGACTGGCTCTGGTGACGGAACTCGTCCACGAGATCGCGATGAAGAACCAGCCCAACGCCGTCGGCGCCATCGGCCATGTCGACGTCTACCCGAACTCGCGCAACATCATCCCAGGGCGCGTGGTGTTCACGGTGGATATGCGCAGCCACATCCTGCCCAAGCTGAACGCCATGGTGGCCGAGCTGATGGAGCGCGCGCCGAAGCTCTGCGCCGATATCGGCGTCGGCTTCGAGGCCGAGATCGTCGGCCAGTTCGACCCGCCCGCCTTCGATGAGGGTTGTGTTAGGGCCGTGCGCAACGCCGCCGAACGGCTGGGCTATTCCCACATGGATATCGTTTCGGGTGCGGGGCACGACGCCTGCTGGATCAACGACGTGGCCCCGACGGCCATGGTCATGTGCCCCTGCGTCGACGGGCTGAGCCACAACGAGGCCGAAGAGATCTCGCCCGAATGGGCGACGGCGGGGGTGGATGTGCTGCTGCACGCCGTGGTCGAGACGGCGGAGGTGGTGGGGTGATGGCATCCTGCAGCAATTGCTTGAAAGAGATACCATTGGGGGCAACTCGATGCCCGTATTGCACTTCACATTTGGATGAACCTGCCGGGTATGAAAGACACGGCGATGGCAAGTTCAGTTTCTTTGGTTTGATTTGGGCCTCCATTATTTCTTCTCTATTTGTTTCTTTCGTTTCATTTCTCGGAAGCTTCGTAACCGCCACAGTAATCGCCGCAATAAAGGACGTTAGTCCACGCGATATATTTCTTTCGAAAGGTGAAATATGGACGATGACGCTTGTCCCAATATCATTCATCATCGCTACTGCAGTATGGCGCACTGTCAGCTATAGAAAATACTATCTTGGTAGCTGCTATCCTTGGGACGAGGATGATGAAAGCCTTGCCTTGATTTTTTGGCATATTGGATTGGCCGTCCTGGGCTCGCCGCTAGTTGTGTTAGCCATCCAACTATCAAAATAGGAATTCATCAATGACCACAGTCATCCGCAAGGGCACCATCGTCACCGCCGATCTGAGCTACAAGGCCGATGTCCTGATCGACAACGGCCGCATCACCGAGATCGGCCCGAACCTCAATGGCGACGAGACCCTCGACGCCACCGGCTGCTATGTCATGCCCGGCGGGATCGACCCGCATACCCATCTCGAGATGCCCTTCATGGGCACCTATTCCAGCGACGATTTCGAATCCGGCACGCGTGCGGCGCTGTCGGGCGGCACCACGATGGTCGTCGATTTCGCGCTGCCCTCGCCCGATCAGGGCCTGCTGGATGCGCTCCAGATGTGGGACAACAAGTCGGGCCGGGCGAATTGCGATTACTCGTACCACATGGCGATCACCTGGTGGGGCGAGAAGGTCTTCAATGAAATGAAGGACATAACCGAGCGCGGCATCACCACCTTCAAGCATTTCATGGCCTACAAGGGGGCGCTGATGGTGAACGACGACGAGATGTTCGCCTCGTTCCGTCGCTGTGCCGAACTGGGGGCGATCCCGCTGGTCCATGCCGAGAACGGCGATATCGTCGCCGATCTGCAGGCGAAACTGCTGGCCGAGGGCAATACCGGCCCCGAGGCGCATGCCTATTCGCGCCCCCCCCAGGTTGAGGGCGAGGCGACCAACCGAGCCATCATGATCGCCGATATGGCGGGCGTGCCCTTGTATGTGGTGCACACCAGTTGCGAAGAGGCGCACGAGGCGATCCGGAGGGCACGGATGCAGGGCAAAAGGGTCTGGGGCGAACCGCTGATCCAGCACCTGACGCTGGACGACAGCGAATACGCCAACCCCGATTGGGACCACGCCGCGCGCCGCGTGATGTCGCCACCGTTCCGCGACAAGAAGCATCAAGACAGCCTTTGGGCCGGGCTGCAATCGGGCAGTCTGTCGGTGGTGGCGACGGACCATTGCGCCTTTACGACCAAGCAAAAGCGCACCGGGTTGGGTGATTTCACAAAAATCCCGAACGGCACGGGCGGGTTGGAGGACCGGATGCCGATGCTTTGGACGCATGGGGTGGAAACCGGGCGGCTGACGCCGAACGAGTTTGTCGCGGTGACCTCGACGAATATTGCGAAGATCCTCGGCTGCTACCCGAAAAAGGGCGCGGTTCTGGTGGGGGCCGATGCCGATCTGGTGGTCTGGGACCCGAAAAAGTCGAAAACCATCAGCGCCAAGACGCAGCAATCTGCCATTGATTACAACGTATTCGAGGGCAAAAGGGTTACCGGCCTGCCGCGCTTCACCCTGACCCGCGGCTATGTCGCGGTGCATGACGGCGAGGTCCGCACCAAGGAGGGCCATGGCGAGTTCGTCGCCCGTACACCGAACGGGGCCACGAACCGCGCGCTTTCCACTTGGAAAGAGGTGACCGCGCCGCGCAGGGTGGAACGCAGCGGCATTCCCGCCAGCGGTGTTTGACCGCATAACAATAACAAAAAGGACAGGGCTTTGGACAAGGTAGCACTGGTCACCGCAGGTGGCAGCGGCATGGGCGCGGGGGCGGCGCAAAAGCTGGCCGACGACGGATTCAAGGTGGCGATCCTGTCATCCTCGGGCAAGGGCGAGGCTTTGGCCAAGGAGCTTGGTGGCATCGGTGTGACCGGCTCGAACCGGACGGAGGACGATCTCAAGCGGCTCGTCGATGCGGCGATGGAGAAATGGGGGCGGATCGACGTTCTGGTGAACTCTGCCGGCCACGGGCCGCGCGCGCCGGTGCTTGAGATTACCGATGACCAGTGGCACGAGGGGATGGAAGTCTATTTCCTCAACGTCGTGCGGCCGACCCGTCTGGTGGCGCCGATCATGGTGGCCCAAGGCGGCGGTGCGATCATCAACATCTCGACCTTCGCGGCGTTCGAGCCCGATCCGGTGTTCCCGACCTCGGGCGTGTTTCGCGCCGGGCTGGCCGCCTATACCAAGCTGTTCGCTGACAAATACGCGCCCGACAACGTGCGGATGAACAACGTGCTGCCCGGCTTCATCGACAGTCTGCCCGAGAAAGAGGAGTTTCGCGCGCGCATCCCGATGGGCCGCTACGGCAAGACGGACGAGATTTCAGCCACCATCGCGTTTCTGGCCTCGGACGGTGCTGGCTATATCACTGGCCAGAACCTGCGCGTCGATGGCGGGATCACCCGGTCGGTATGACGAACGCCCCGGTGATCCAGGCCAAAGGCCTCGGCCTGACGTTCCAGACCGGGGACGGGCCGGTGCACGCGCTGAAGGATGTGTCACTGTCGGTGGCGAAGGGCGAGTTTGTTTCGTTTATCGGCCCCTCGGGCTGCGGCAAGACCACGTTTCTGCGCTGTGTCGCGGCGCTGGAAGAGCCGACTGAGGGGTCGCTGACGGTCAACGGAATGACCCCTGACGCGGCGCGTCGGGTGCGGGCCTATGGGTATGTGTTTCAGGCGGCGGGACTCTATCCGTGGCGGACAATTGCGGGAAATGTGAAACTCCCACTTGAAATCATGGGATTTTCGAGACAGGAACAGCAAGACCGTGTTCAAAAAGTGCTAGAATTGGTCGACCTCGCGAGCTTTGGCAAGAAGTTTCCCTGGCAGTTGTCGGGCGGCATGCAGCAGCGCGCCTCGATCGCCCGCGCGCTGGCCTTCGACGCCGATATCCTGTTGATGGATGAGCCCTTCGGAGCGCTGGACGAGATCGTCCGCGATCACCTGAACGAAGAGCTTCTGAAGCTCTGGGCGGCGACCGGCAATACCACCCTGTTCGTGACCCATTCGATCCCCGAGGCGGTGTATCTGTCCACCCGAATCGTCGTGATGTCACCGCGCCCCGGCCGGATCGCCGATGTGATCGACAGCCCGCTGCCGAAGGACCGCCCCCTGGATATCCGCGACAGCCGGGAATTCATCGAAATCGCACACCGGGTGCGCGAGGGGCTGCGGGCGGGGCATTCGGATGCATGAGTCATGAGCCGCCTTCTGCCCGTCCTTTCCGTTGTCGGCGCTATCGTCGTCCTTTGGTACGGCGCCACCATCTGGCTCAACGCGCAGTGGACCCGCGATCAGGCCGCAAGGGCAGGCGTGGAAGTTTCGTTCTCTGAAGTCGTCGCGCAAAGCTTCAATCAGGATCGCCCGGTGCTGCCCGCGCCGCATCAGGTGGCGGTGGAGCTGTATCAGTCCACCGTCGGGGAAGAGCTGTTCGGGCGGCGCGGCATCGTGCAGTCCGGCTCGCTGTCGAACCGCAGTCTGATCTACCACGGCTGGGTCACGATCTCGGCGACACTTCTGGGCTTTGCGATGGGAACTCTGGCGGGCATCTTGCTGGCGGTCGGCATCGTGCACAACCGGGCGATGGACATGTCGGTGAGGCCCTGGGCAATCGCCAGCCAGACCATCCCGATCCTGGCGATTGCGCCGATGATTATCGTGGTGCTGAACTCGATTGGCCTCAGCGGGCTGATCCCCAAGGCGATCATCTCGGCCTATCTGTCGTTCTTTCCGGTCGTCGTCGGCATGGTCAAGGGCCAGCGTAGTCCCGATGCGATGCAGCTTGACCAGTTGCGCACCTATAGCGCCAGCCAGCTGCAAACGTTTTGGAAACTGCGCCTGCCGGCCTCGATGCCCTATCTTTTCGCCTCGCTGAAGGTCGGCGTCGCGGCCAGCCTGGTCGGTGCAATCGTCGGCGAGTTACCTACGGGGGCGGTCGCGGGCCTCGGCGCGCGGCTGCTGTCGGGCAGCTATTACGGCCAGACCGTGCAGATCTGGGCCGCGCTTTTCGTCGCCGCCATTGTCGCGGCCACGCTTGTGGGCATCATCGGTGTGATCGAACGGCGCACGCTTCGGGCAATGGGGATGGCGCATTGATCTGGGTCGCCGCAGCACTCGGGTTCTGGGTCGCCGCCTGGTGGGCCAACACGCGCATCGCGACATCGGTCTATGCGCGAACCAGGGCAGGACGCCTTGTCGTGCCCGCAATCTTTGGCGTCACTCTGTTGGTTCTGTGGGAGGGGCTGGTACGTGGCTTGGGCGTGCCCGGCGTGATCCTGCCCGCACCCACGGTCATCGCGGCGCGGTTCGCCGGGGCGACCGCTATCCTCTGGGTGGATTTCGTGCAGACCTTCGTGAAAGGCGCGCTGTCGGGCTATGCCATCGGCTGCTGCGCGGCCTTCGTGACGGCCATTCTGATCGACCGCTCTCCGTTTCTCACCCGTGGCCTGCTGCCGGTCGGCAACTTCATCGCCGCGCTGCCGATCATCGGCATCGCCCCGATCATGGTGATGTGGTTCGGCTTCGACTGGCAGTCGAAGGCCGCCGTGGTGGTGGCGATGGTGTTCTTTCCGGTGCTGGTGAACACGGTCGCCGGGCTGAAGGCGACCGAGGCGATGCAGCGCGATCTGATGCGCACCTATGGCGCCTCATACTGGCAAGGTCTGCTGAAACTGCGCCTGCCCGCCGCCATGCCGTTCATCTTCAATGGGCTCAAAATTGCGACAACGCTGGCGCTGATCGGTGCTATCGTCGCCGAATTCTTCGGCTCGCCGATCCGCGGCATGGGATTTCGCATCTCGACCGAGGTCGGGCGGCTGGGGCTGGATATGGTCTGGGCCGAGATCACGGTTGCGGCTCTGGCCGGTTCGGCCTTCTATGGGCTGGTGGCGCTGATCGAAAAGTGGGTGACGTTCTGGCACCCGTCGCAGCGCAGATAGTATTCAAAGGCCCTGCCAAGGGGCCGCAACACGGGAGGTGAAGTGATGAAGAGACTGATGACCGGCCTGCTGACGGCAGGCCTTTTCGCCGGAGCGGCACAGGCGGCAGACGATGTGACGCTGCAGCTGAAATGGGTCACGCAAGCCCAGTTCGCGGGCTATTACGTAGCGTTGGACAAGGGATTCTATACCGAAGAGGACCTGAACGTCACGATCAAGCCGGGTGGGCCTGACATTGCCCCGCCGCAGGTGATTGCGGGCGGCGGCGCCGATGTGATCGTGGAATGGATGCCAGCCGCATTGGCTGCGCGCGAGGCCGGGCTGCCCTTGGTGAACATCGCGCAGCCGTTCAAATCCTCGGGGATGATGCTGACCTGTCTCAAGGAAAGCGGCATTACCGGTTCGGCCGATTTTCCGGGCCGCACACTGGGCGTCTGGTTCTTTGGCAACGAATATCCGTTCCTGTCGTGGATGAGCACGCTTGGCTATACCACCGAGGGCGGTGATGGGGTGACGGTGCTCAAGCAGGGTTTCAACGTCGATCCGCTGCTGCAAAAGCAGGCCGATTGCGTCTCGACGATGACCTATAACGAATACTGGCAGGTGATCGACGCGGGCATCGCGGCCGACGATCTGATCACCTTCAAATATGAGGATGAGGGCGTCGCAACGCTGGAAGACGGGCTTTACACGCTGGAAGCCAACCTTGCCGACCCGGCCTTTGAAGACAAGATGGTTCGCTTTGTGCGGGCCTCGATGAAGGGCTGGAAATACGCCGAAGAGAACCCTGACGAGGCGGCGATGATCGTTTTGGATTATGACGATACCGGTGCTCAAACCGAGGTCCACCAGAAGCGGATGATGGGCGAGATCGCCAAGCTGACCGCTGGCTCGAACGGCGCGCTGGACGAGGCCGATTATCAGCGCACGGTCGATACGCTGATGGGCGGTGGTTCGGATCCGGTGATCACGGTGCAACCGGAAGGGGCCTGGACTAGTGCCATCACCGACAAGGCGCTGAACTGAAGCCTTTGCCTTGAAGAAAATGGGCGCGTCCGGAGTTCGGGCGCGCCTTTGTCGTCCGGTGACAGGGTTGCTGGACGTCAGGCCTGACCGCGCTCGGCGGTCAGTTCTTCGGCATCCTTGAACTTGATCGACTCGCCACAGCCACAGGCGTCGACGACGTTCGGATTGCGGAACTTGAAGCCGGATTCCAGAAGCGAGGTCTCGTAATCGATCTCGGTGCCAAAGAGGAACATCTGCGCCATCGGCGCGATCATTACCCGCGCACCGTCCTGTTCCACGACCTCATCGTGCGGATCGACTTGCGACACGTATTCCATCGTGTATTCCATCCCGGCGCAGCCGCCCTTCTTGACGCCGATGCGCAGACCCTTGGTTTCGCCCTTGTCCATCAGCCGCGCAACCTGGGCGGCGGCTTTTGGGGTGATTGTGACGGCTTGCTTGCCGGGAATGCCGAACATGGGGTTGGTCCTTCTGATAGCCTTAATCTAGGGGCTTCGGGGCGCAATCTCAAGCGGCGGCAGCAGGCCTGCCAATTCGCGGGTGGCGAGTGCCGCCAGGATTGCCCAACCGAACGACGCCAGGGTGCCGATGATGACATATTCCGAGGCGGCGCGGCTTTCCGAAACGGTGCCGAAGCGCAGGATGGATTTCGCGGCGATCAAAAAGCCGATGGCCGCCATCTCGCCGGCAAGGATCAGAACGAAGATCAGCGCGCGTTCCAGAAGGCCGATGGTGGCACCGCCCTTGGGCAGTCCATCAAGACTGGCGCCGGCGGGGGTCTGCGCCTTCATCAGGAAGTCGACTGCGAACTGGCCGGTGCGGGTGGCCAGGATCAGCCCCGCGCCGTAGGCCATGACCTGTGCCAGCCCGGTGGCATCGGCCCAGAGGCCCGAGGCCCAGAGGCCGGGCACCAGCACCATGATGCCCGCGATTGTGGCCAGATGCACGGCCTGATCGGCGAGAAAGGCGGCGAGGCCGGGCTTGGCAAGCGTCGCTTTGGCCAGATCGGTCAGCATATGCAGAAGCGCAAGCGCAACAAGCGCCGGATGCACCGCGCCAGTTGCCGTCACGCTGAGTGCGAGGACGATGATACCGTGCTTGAGCAGCGTCAGGGGCTGCGCCTTGGCCGCGACCCAGGATTTCGGCTGCAGCACGAAATCGGCGAGGAGATGGGCAAAGAGGAGGGCGGCGAAAGTGGCGGTCATGCGTCCTGCCTTGTTGCGAAGTCCTTCAGTTCTTCATTCAATTCCCAAACCTTAAGCGCAGAGTAAATTTCCCTGCCACCTGCACCTTTTAGCCGATAACTGACGGCTTGACTGCTGATCCCAAGGACACTGGCGAGGTCATTTAGCGTTGGATTGTCGGGATGCAGATACAACGCTACCGCCTCTGCCTGTTGCGCAGTCCATCGTCTTGCGAAGGCATCGAGCAGTTGGACAACGACCGAATGCAACTCTGTCACACCCTGACCGGCTATGGTCAGGTGTTGCGATCTTTTCATGGCATCAAGCGCCCGCCCCGACTGTTCGAAAGCTTCGCCACTGGCATCGCCAAGATCATCGGTGCCGAGATTGTCGATATCGCCGACACCAATTGCGATGCGTGTGCTGAGGCCGAACTTTGCCGCACGCAGTCGCGCCATGATGAACAGGGCCGCCCGAAGAGCGTAGCTTGGGATAGTCAGCCTGATTTGCCACCCGTCGCCGCGGAAGCGCGTGAATTTTGTGTCGTTGGCAATCCACGCGTTGATTTCTTCAGAGGCTTTCACAAGCTCGGTCATCGCACGGTCCAGAACACCCGGCTCGGCAGAGGTCGAGTCGACGAAATCTCCAGTCAGGACAGCGATGGGGTTCGACACTCTAGTTAAGCTCCAAGGCTTGATTCCATAAAATCAAGTCTTAAGGCTTGAATGCATAAAAATCAATACCGAAGGCTTGATTCCAATCCAATCACATAAACCCCAATTCCAGCCGAGCCTCGTCGGACATCATCTCCATGCCCCAGGGCGGGTCCCAGACCAGATCCACATCGACGGTCGAAACGCCTGGGATGGCGCCCACCGCATCGGCCACCCAACCGGGCATCTCGCCCGCCACCGGGCAACCGGGGGCGGTCAGCGACATCAAGACGGACACCGCACCCGCCTCGGTAATCTCGATCGTGTAAACCAGACCCAGATCATAGATATTTACCGGGATTTCAGGGTCATAGACCGACCGACAACCGGCCACGACATCATCATAAAGCGGATGATCCGTGGTCGACGGGCGGATCAGCGGCGTGCCTTCCAGCTTGTCTTTGGCTTCGGCGGTCATCATGTGGGGGCCTCACGGTAGTTGTTGAGTGAATATATAAGGAATAACGCCGGGCCGTAAAGGGCCGGGGCTTTCCAGCGGCGCCTGTGCGACGTAAGGGAGGCACCATGAGCGCGCGTTTTTATTTCGATATTACCGCCACCGACGGCGCCGCCCGGACCGGCGTGATTTCCACACCCCGGGGCGACATCCGCACGCCCGCCTTCATGCCTGTGGGAACCGCCGGAACGGTAAAGGCGATGTTGCCCGAAAATGTCCGTGCCACTGGTGCCGATATCCTTTTGGGCAACACGTATCACCTGATGCTGCGACCCACAGCCGAGCGGATCGATCGGCAGGGCGGATTGCACAAATTCATGAACTGGGATCGTCCGATCCTGACCGATTCCGGCGGCTTTCAGGTGATGAGCCTGGCCGACCTGCGCAAGCTGAGCGAGGACGGCGTGCGGTTTCGCAGTCATATCGACGGTTCGGACCACATGCTGACGCCCGAACGCAGCATGGAAATTCAGCGACTTTTGGGGTCGGACATCGTGATGTGTTTCGACGAATGCCCGGCATTGCCGGCCACCGAAGCGGCGGTGGCCGACAGCATGCGTCTGTCAATGCGCTGGGCGCGGCGGTCGCGCGAGGCGTTCGGCGACCGCCCCGGCCATGCCCTGTTCGGCATCCAGCAGGGCGGCGTCACGCGCGATCTGCGCGCCGAAAGTGCGGAAAAGCTGCGCGAGATCGGCTTTGACGGCTATGCGTTGGGCGGGCTTGCGGTGGGCGAGGGGCAAGCGGCGATGTTCGGCGTCTTGGACTATGCCACCGGAATGCTGCCCCAGGATCGCCCGCGCTATCTGATGGGCGTCGGCAAGCCCGACGATATCGTCGGCGCTGTGATGCGTGGCGTCGACATGATGGATTGCGTGCTGCCGTCACGCTCGGGCCGTACCGGGCAGGCGTTCACAAGGCACGGTGTTGTGAACATCAAGAACGCGCGCCACATGGACGATCCGCGCCCCTTGGACGAGGCGTGCACTTGCCCGGCCTGCAAAAGCTACAGCCGCGCCTATCTGCACCATGTGTTCCGGTCGGGCGAGATCATCGCCTCGATGCTGCTGACCTGGCACAACCTGCATTATTATCAGGAGCTTATGGAGGGTTTGCGCGGGGCCGTTGCGACGCAGGGGTTGGCGCGGTTCGTGGCAGACTTTCACGAACTTCGCGCTCAAGGCGATATCGAGCCGATCTGAGCAGCACACGCGCATGGAGTTTTCACCAATTAACCGCAAACCACCTTGCCCGCGCGTGTCGCCGCAGGCATTCTGTCGCAAAAGCCCGTCGCCGCCGGTGGCGTATATGGTTGAAACGGGGGGGCAGATGCCCCAAGTATTGAGGCCTGACGGGGAAGGCCGGGTGCTGCCGATGATCGGGGCCAGCGCTTTCCTGCGACGCGAGAAGGATAACACATGCAAGACCCTCTGAACGAAAGCTATCCCGTCCTGCCGCTGCGCGACATTGTGGTGTTCCCGCACATGATCGTGCCGCTGTTTGTCGGTCGCGAAAAATCGGTGCGCGCGCTGGAAGAGGTGATGGGCGACGACAAGCAGATCCTGCTGGCCGCCCAGATCGACCCGACCGAGGATGACCCCAAGGCCGATGGCATCTACAGGGCAGGCGTTCTGGCCAATGTGCTGCAGCTTCTGAAGCTGCCCGACGGCACCGTCAAAGTGCTGGTCGAAGGCCGTAGCCGCGTGCGGATCGAGGAATATCTGACCAATGAAAATTACTTTGAGGCTAAGGCCGTAGCGCTGACCGAAACGCTGGGCGACGAGGTCTCGGTCGAGGCGCTGGTGCGCTCGGTCGCGGACGAGTTTGAACGCTACGCCAAGATCAAGAAGAACATCCCCGAAGAAGCGCTGTCTGCGGTGGCCGAAACCCGTGCGCCTGCCAAGCTTGCCGATCTGGTGGCGGGGCATCTGGGCGTCGAGGTGGACCGAAAGCAGGAACTGCTGGAAACGCTGACCGTCGCCGAACGGCTGGAGAAGGTCTATGGCCTGATGCAGGGCGAAATGTCGGTTCTGCAGGTCGAGAAGAAGATCAAGAGCCGGGTGAAATCGCAGATGGAGAAGACCCAGCGCGAATATTACCTGAACGAGCAGATGAAGGCCATTCAGCGCGAGCTGGGCGATGGCGAGGAAGGCCAGAACGAGATCGCCGAACTGGAAGATCGGATCGCGGCGACCAAGTTCTCGAAAGAGGCCCGCGAACGCGCCGATGCCGAGATCAAGAAGCTCAAGAACATGTCGCCGATGTCGGCCGAGGCCACCGTCGTGCGCAACTACCTTGACTGGATGCTGTCGATCCCGTGGGGTGTGAAGACGCGCACCAAGAAGGATCTGCACAAGGCGCAAGAAGTGCTGGACGACGATCACTTCGGCCTTGAGAAGGTCAAGGAGCGGATTGTCGAATATCTGGCCGTGCAGGCACGCTCGTCCAAGCTGAAAGGCCCGATCCTGTGTCTGGTCGGCCCTCCCGGCGTCGGGAAAACCTCGCTTGGCAAGAGCGTGGCCAAGGCTACGGGACGCGAGTTCATCCGCATCTCGCTGGGCGGCGTGCGCGACGAGTCGGAAATTCGCGGCCACCGGCGGACCTATATCGGCTCGATGCCCGGCAAGATCATCCAGGCGATGAAGAAGGCGAAAACCGTCAACCCGCTGATCTTGCTGGATGAGATCGACAAGATGGGCCAGGATTTCCGGGGCGACCCGGCGTCGGCGCTCTTGGAGGTGCTGGACCCGGAACAGAACAACACGTTCTCGGACCACTACCTTGAGGTCGAATACGACCTGTCGAACGTGATGTTCCTGACCACGGCGAACACCTACAACATGCCGTCGCCACTGATGGACCGGATGGAGATCATTCCGCTGGCTGGCTACACCGAGGATGAAAAGCACGAGATTGCGCGCCAGCACCTGATCGAAAAGCAGATCAAGGGGCATGGACTGAAGAAGGGCGAGTTCGAACTGAGCGACGCCGCGCTGACCGACATCATCCGCTACTATACCCGAGAGGCGGGGGTGCGAAGCCTGGAACGCGAGATCGCCAAGCTTTGCCGCAAGTCGGTGACGATGATCATGCGCAAGGATACCACCAAGGTGTCGGTGACGCCCGACAAGCTGGAAGAGATGCTGGGCGTGCGCCGTCACAAGTTCGGTCTGGCCGAGAAAGAGGATCAGATCGGCGTTGTGACCGGCCTGGCCTGGACTTCGGTTGGCGGCGATCTTCTGTCGATAGAGGCGCTGAAACTGCCGGGCAAGGGTCGGATGAAGACCACCGGCAAGCTGGGCGATGTGATGAAGGAAAGCATCGACGCCGCGTCATCCTATGTGCGCTCGATCGCCCCGTCGATCGGCGTCAAGCCGACCAAGTTCGACGCGATCGATATTCACGTTCATGTGCCCGAAGGTGCGACCCCAAAGGACGGGCCAAGTGCGGGGGTGGCAATGGTCACGTCAATCGTGTCGGTGCTGACCGGAATTCCGGTGCGTAAGGACATTGCTATGACGGGCGAGGTTACCTTGCGCGGCCACGTGCTGCCGATCGGCGGCTTGAAGGAAAAGCTGCTGGCGGCTCTGCGAGGTGGCATCAAGACGGTGATGATCCCGCAGGACAATGCCAAGGACCTGCCCGAGATCCCCGACAACGTGAAGGCGGGGCTGACGATCATCCCGGTGGCCAGCGTGCGCGAAGTGCTTAAGCAAGCGCTTGTGCGCGAGCCTGAGCCCATCGAATGGGATGAAGCGGCCGAGGAAGCAGCGGCTGCAGCGGCGGCGGCCAACAAGGGCGGCGAGACTGCAAGTCAGGTCGCGCACTGATTGCGGCGGATATCAGGTCTGAACTGACAAGCGGCGCACCGATCTGGTGCGCCGTTTCAGCATGTTTCAAACGACACTGGCGTCGCCTATGACGCTTTCATTCAGGTTTGCAGCCCCTGTTTGACTATTCTACGAGGATTGGTTCGCCGCGCTGTATTGGGTCGTCGCCACCGTTGTTCGAGATCGCAAGGCCGATCAGGATCAGCGCCAGGATCGGTACCAGGATGCCGGCGCGGGACGAGGATGTTGCCTCTTCCATCACGACTTCTTCTTCCATGATCGGCTCGGCCATGCCGCCGGCAAGCGCTTGTCCGGAAGCGAGCGAACAGGCTGTCAGCAGTGCAAAAAGATGGTGTTTCATCGGCAATCCTCCAAAATTATTCTAATATTCAACACAGTAGCGATCAGTATTTTAACGAGTCAAACGAAAACCGTTGGCCGCGCCCGTTGGAATTTGCGAAGGTGTCCCGAAACCACTATTCGCGAGGCCGAGCCTCGAACCAGAAAAGGTGAAGCAGGACATGACCAAACCCGTCACGAGGAAACCGGCCGCAACCGCGAAGGCGCCTGCGAAAACCGCAATCCCTGCGGTCGAACCTGTGGTCCGGCAGCCGCAAGACGCCGCAGACAGCGAGGCCGATACGCCAGAACTGCGCAAGAAGGCGCTGGTCGAACTTGTGGCGGAAAAGGCCGATGTGAAGAAAAAGGTAGCGCGCGATGTGGTTGAGGTGGTGCTGGCGGAAATCGGCGCGGCGCTATCGCGCGGCGAGTCGTTGAATCTTCCGCCGCTTGGCAAGGCCAAGATCAACCGCCAGAAGGAACAGGGCAACGCCGAGGTGATCGTTCTGCGGCTGCGACGTGGCGGCAAATCCAGCGGCGATACGGCTGAAACAGACCTTGCAGAGCCAAACGACTGAGGCTAAGAAACCGGCCCGGCGGGTGATTAGCTCAGTGGTAGAGCGCTTCGTTCACATCGAAGATGTCGGGGGTTCAAATCCCTCATCACCCACCATGCTATCTTATTGATTTAGAACAATACCCTTGCAGGACGAGGTCTTTTGCCGTTTGGTGGTTACAGTTTTGGTTACAAACAGTAGGCGGATCATGGCGGGCAAGGTCAGGCATTTGGTAAATCGCTCGGGGCGATACCACGCACGAATCGTCGTCCCGAAAGAGCTTCGCGCGATCATCGATAAGACCGAGTTGCGCAAGGCGCTCGGCGGCGATTACCGGCAGGCACTGAGGATGCTTCCCGGCGCGGTTGCGCAACTTCAACACCAGATCGCACTCGCCGAACGCAAGGTCTTCGCGACTGTGCCGGGCGCGCGTCCTGCCCGTTTTCTGCAGTCACCGGAACAGATCGCGCGCGCCAACTATCGCGAACGGTTGGCGTTCGATGACATCCTGCGACACGATCCGCGCTATGCCAGCGTGGGCATCGACGATCTTCTCGTCAGGGAGCTACGGGAGGCCAACGCAGGTCGGTTGTCCGATGATCGACTTGAAGGTTTGGTAGGCGAGCGAATCGAACGCTACCGAAAACTTGGGAATACTGACGTGACGAAAGGCACGGAAGAATGGAGGGCGGTCGCTCGCGCGCTCTGTGCCTCCGAATACGAAGCACTAGCGAGAGTAGTCGAACGCGACGACGGTGACTTCACGGGCTCTGCCGGGCACCCGATGCTCATGAGCGCGGATAGTGATGCTGATGAAGCTAGAGAGCCGGTCAGCCTCAAGAAGCTCTGGAATGACTACGTTCAGAGCCGGACCCTGGCGGGCTTCTTGAAGGACGGGGGTCGGCGGCAAGAGCCGGTCATCAAAAGTCTCAGAGCGTTCCTCACGCACGACGACGCAGCGCAAGTGACTAAGAAAGACCTCATGGCGTGGCGCGATCACCTGATGAAGAGCCTATCCGCGAAGACCGTGAGTGACATCTACCTATCGACTGTCCGATCCCTTTTTCGGTGGGCGGGTCAGGAAGAAAAGCTTGCAGACAACCCGGCCGCAACCGTCAGGCAGCCGAAGTCCCGCAAGGTCTATGGCCGCGAGAGGGGGTTCACTGATGACGAGGCAGTGGCAGTCCTACGGGTTTCACGGTCCTACAAACCGAATGCAGATCAGTCCGGCTATATCCGAGAGAAGGCGCACCTCGTTGCTGCGAAGCGGTGGGCGCCGATCATATGCGCGTTTACTGGCGCGCGCATCAGTGAGATCACGCAACTACGCAAAGAGGACGTGCGGCAGGACGGGGAACGATGGATCATTCGCATCACCCCGGACGCTGGAACTGTCAAGGCAGGCAACTATCGCGACGTGCCGCTGCACCGGCAGATCGTTCAAGAGGGCTTCATTGACTTTGTAAGAGCCGCCAAGACCGGCCCTCTGTTCCATGGTGGCACTGGCCCCAAGGACTTCGCAATGAAAGCAATGCGTATCTCCAATCAAGTCGCCGACTGGCTGAGGAAGAGCAGAGTGATCCCGGCCGACATTGATCAACCGAACCATGCTTGGCGACACCGGTTCAAGACGAAGGGTAGGGAACTCGGAATAGACGCGAGGATTCTTGACGCAATCCAAGGTCACGCTGCGCGGACGGCGGGCGATGGATATGGTGATGTGACGATGCCTGCGAAGGTGCGTGCCATCGACATTCTGCCGCCGATTGCCATTCTTGCGGAAGCAACTGACGATCTTGCGACAACCTATCCCGACCGAACAGGATGAAGGCCGGCCGGGAGCATCGTGTTCCCTTGTCTCCGCGAGCGATCAACTTGCTTCGAGAGTTGCCGCGCTTCGCCGGCTCCGACCATGTTTTCCCGGCCCCGCGCGGCGGAATGCTATCGGACATGACGATCTCGACCGTCATGCGGCGGATGCAGGCCAGCGAAGAGAAGGCCGGGCGGTCGGGGTTCCTTGACCAGCGCTCCAGACGTCCTGCGGTGCCCCACGGCCTTCGCTCGACGTTCCGCGATTGGGCGGCCGAGCGAACGAGCTATCCGCGCGAGATGGCTGAGATGGCCCTGGCGCACGACGTTGGAAATGCGGTGGAACGAGCTTACCGGCGCGGCGACATGGTCGAAAAGCGGCGCGAGATGATGGAGGAGTGGGCAGTGTTCCTTGGAAATTTGCCTGCTCAGAAAGGTCGTAGAGAGAGCTGATACGTGCCGCTGCAAATGAATTCCAAAGCTCAGATTGGCAAGAGACTGGTCACGACAGTCATTGTTCCTAAGCAGCGGGCAGTGCCCAGGCGCGAGCGTGTCTCCGTCGATGCCTTTGAGCCCGTTGATTTGA
>JBBKVJ010000069.1:0-2517 GCA_037968375.1 Paracoccaceae bacterium
GGGCGCACCACTTCGTCGTCGCCGCCATTGTTCGAGATCGCGAGGCCGATCAGGATCAGCGCCAGGATCGGCACAAGGATGCCGGCGCGCGACGAGGATGTGGCCTCTTCGACGACGACGACTTCTTCCATGATCGGTTCGGCCATGCCGCCCGCGATGGCCTGACCGGCGACAAGCGAGAACGTGGTCGCTGCTGCAGCAAGAATCTTCTTCATTGGATGTCCCTCCAAAAACCAAACTGTCGCGCCTTGTCGCGCCGCAAGAAGCATAAGGTCAATCGTTTCGATTGAAGGGGGTCCGGCAAATGGCGGAAATGGTGCGTTTTTGCAACGCTGGCAGATTGGCGGCCGCCCGGCCATGTGGTCGGGAGGCCGCGTATTCGTACGTCAGTGTCCAGGTCCCCGGGAATTTGACCGGGTAAGGACAATCTTAGTACGGGAGGTTGCTAACGTCGTCATCGCCGCCTTTGTTCGAGATCGCGAGGCCGATCAGGATCAGCGCCAGGATCGGCACCAAGATGCCGGCGCGCGACGAGGATGTGGCCTCTTCGACGACGACTTCTTCTTCCATGATCGGCTCGGCCATGCCGCCGGCGAAGACGGGCGAGGCGAAGATCAGGGCAGCGAGGCTGGCATAAATCGATTTCATTTTGGTCTCCAAAGTTAGGTATGACCCTGCTTTACGCAGAGGCAACGCCTAGGGCAATGTTGCAGGGCTGGAATGGCGAAGGTGCCGCTTGGCTGTTGCCGGTCCGCTACAGCGCGCTGCGCCGCAAGCCGCAAGCCGCAGCATCTACTCCGCCGCGCGCCGGGCCTCGGCTTCGATGGCGGCTTTCGCCTCTTTCGCGCCGGGATAGACCAGACCGGCGGAAATGATCAGCTTGGCCGCGTCCTCGACGGTCATATCCAACTCGATCACGTCGGATTTCGGCAGGTACAGCAAAAACCCCGAGGTCGGGTTCGGCGTTGTGGGAAGAAAGACACTGAGGAACGGCTCGTTCAGCGGCGTCTTGGCGGCGATCTCGCCCTTGGCGGCGGTTGATACAAAGCCGATGGCCCAGATGCCCTTGCGCGGATATTCGATCAGGCAGGCTTTCTCAAACGACGATTCAGACTGCGCGAACACGGTTTCGGCGATCTGCTTGAGGCCGTTGTAGATCGAGCGCACGACCGGCATCCGGTCGACCAGACGTTCGCCCCAGTGCAGCAGGGATCGCCCGATCAGGCCCTTGGCCAGCCAGCCGACGAAGACCGTGAAGACCAGAAACACGATGACGCCGACGCCGCGCAGCTCGGTGCCGAAATACTGATCGGGATGGAACTTCTGCGGGATCAGCGGCAGGACCCAGCTGTCGATCCAGCCGGTGACGGTCCAGATCAGCCAGATCGTCAGCCCGATCGGCAGAACCACGACAAGGCCGGTCAGGAACGCTGCCCGCAGGCGCGCGAATCGGCCCGGGCGGCGCCGGTCGCGGACGCCGTGATCGTCGCCAGAAAGTGGTGTGGTCATCGCCAGGTTCCGCCTTTGCTGGGTCTATCTAGGCGGCCTCGCGTCGCTCTACAATCGGGGTTTGCCGCCGGGGTGGCAGATTAATCCCCCAGCCCCCCCGTGTCAGGATCGGTCCGCGGCAAGGGCTGCCGCTATTGCCGCCGCCAGCCGTGCATTGTTCAAGACCAGCGCGATATTGGCCCGCATGGTGCGGCCTTCGGTCAATTCATACAGCCGCTGCAGCAAGAACGGCGTCACCGCCTTGCCCGAGACGCCAGCGGCCGCGCTGTCAGCGATGGCCCTGGCGATCAGCGGCACAAGGCTGTCGTGCGGGATCTCGTCGGCTTGCGGGATCGGATTGGCGATCAGTTGGCCGCCGGGCAGACCAAGTGCGGCGCGCATCAGATGCGCGCGGGCGATCTGATCAGGCGTGTCGGCGCGCAGGGGTGCCGCAAGACCCGACTGCCGCGACCAGAAGCCCGGGAACTGATCCTGGCCATAGGCGAAGACCGGAACGCCCAGCGTTTCCAGCACCTCCAGCGTTTTTTGCAGATCGAGGATCGCCCTCGAGATCAACCGCGGCAAGAGCCCGGCAGGAACTTCGCGGGAACCGGGGTGGCGGAACCAGGGCCGCACTTCCAGGCAGCAATGGCCTTACCAGCGTCAGCTGCCACCATTGCAGTGGTAGCAGCAGCGTTGGAGAAAGGCGTCATGTCGACGGTCCGAGCGTCGATCGTAGTGTCGCCGAAGCCCTGGGCGGTAATCGTGACCTTGCCCACGGCGTCGGTAACGACGCTGGTCACATACTTGCTGCCAGAACCAGCGGCGATTTCGCAGCCCCAAGCATTGGCCGCCGGCAGCGTGGTGGACGTGCCCGATTGATAGACTTCAGTAATCGTCGTGCGGCAAGCCGAACCAGCCAGAATCACTTCCGACATCTTCGCGCGCTTCGTGTAGTCCTGATATGCCGGCAGGGCGACGGCGGCCAGAATACCGATGATCGCAACCACGATCATCAACTCGATCAAG
>JBBKVJ010000070.1:0-6403 GCA_037968375.1 Paracoccaceae bacterium
CATCACCGGACGGTCGGCAATGCGCTCAAGGAGGCGCGGCAGCAGCAGCGCCGCCGCCATCGAGCCTGTGCCAAAGGCCGCCAAGGCCCAGGCCACCGCGCCCTCGCCGCCGCCATAGCCCGCGCGCACCATCACCACCGTGTTGACGATGACAAAGGCACTGCCCGCCGCCGCCGCTACGGTCAGCGCCAGCAGCCCGCGCAGCCGCGGCGTAGCAAGATAGATGCGAACGCCCCGGGTCAGCCGGTCGCGGAACGGCCTAGGTGCCTGGGCGCCCTGTTGCGGCAGGACCGTCCGCATCACGAAGGCGGCCGAGCCCAAAAACCCCACGACGGTGCCGAGAAACAGCCAGGAATAGCCCATCACCGTCAGCAACAGCGCCGCGAGGGCCGGGCTTGCGAGGTTCTCCAGATCGTAGGCCAGCCGCGCCAGCGACAGGGCGCGGGTATAGTCGGCCTCATCCGGTAGAATATCGGGGATCGTCGCCTGAAACGCCGGGGTGAAGGTCGCCGAGGCCGCCTGCAGCACGAAGATCAGCGCATAGATCTGCCAGACCTCGGTGACGAAGGGCAGCATCAGGGCGATGCCAGCGCGCACCAGATCGGCACCAATCAGCAGCGCCTTGCGCGGCACCTGCCCGGCCAGCGCCTGCGCCACGGGCGCCAGACCGACATAAGCCACCATCTTGATCGCCAGCGCGGTGCCGAGAACCGCACCCGCCTGCCCGCCCGCCAGATCGTAGGCCAAAAGCCCCAGCGCCACGGTCAAGAGGCCGGTGCCGACCAGCGCCACGACCTGCGCGGCAAATAGCGCGGCATAGGTGCGGTTTTTGAGGATGCGCAGCATGGCGCGATTCTTCCCGCGAAGCCGCGCGGTTGGCAAGCCCTGTCGGCACGGTGCCGCGCCCAACTCAGCGGACGGGAGGGTCGCCGTTCAACTCGGGAATTTCCCGGCGCAGAAGATCGTGGAACGACCGCAGCCCGTGTTCGAGATCGGACAGGATGACGCCGTCATAACCGGTCGCGGATTTCGTTGCCTCGTAGGCCCAGATGCACAGATCGTGATCCTCTTCCGCCGTCACCTTGTCGATCCGCCCCGACAGATAGCGTGCGGCGCGCAGTTCGCGGCTTTCGTCTGCAAAGCGGTAGGCCCGGCCACGCTGGATCGTCTCGCCGGGCGAGATCGGGATTTCGTGATACCAGATAGCACTGTCGGGATAGAGGCCGATCACGGTGTTCGGGAAAATATTGTAGTAGCTCCAACGGTTTGCTGCCGGACCTTCAACCGGCGAAGCGCCGACCAGCGCTTTGTAGGCGCGCACCGACCACAGCCGCCCCGGACCGTCGTTGAACGGCCCGTCCGAGCGCGAGGTCTGCCCCTGCCAGACGCCATCGGTATAACCCTCGCCATAAAGATCGTGCAGTGCCGGATGCGCCTGGCGGACGTGATAGCCTTCGTTGTCGACATCGCGCAGGCATTTCCAGTTGGCGGGCAGTCGATCCTGCCAGTCGTTCTCTGGAATGCGTTGCATGGCGGGCAGGTCGTATCGCGCGAAATCGGCGGCATAGGGCGCCATCAGCGTGGCGATTGAGGGCCTGTCCGAGGGCTCGAAGCGCAAGAAGATCAGGCCCTGCCAGACCTCGAGTTCGACCGGCTTCAGCCCCCACTCATCCTTGTCGAGCGGCGGGAAACTGTCGCGTTCGGCCACCCCCCGCAACGTGCCGTCAAGGTTGTAGGCCCAGCCGTGAAACGGGCAGACGATGGCCTTGTTGCAGCGCCCGGCCTCGCCGGTCAGGACCCTGGTGGCGCGATGGCGGCAGATGTTGTGAAAGGCGCGCACCGAGCGGTCGTGACCGCGGATCACCACCGCCCGTTCGCCCGCGATATCCAGCGTGATGTAATCGCCCGGTTCGGGGATGTCGCTGACATGGCCCGCAATCTGCCAGTGGCGGCGGAACAGGCGCGCCTGTTCCAGCGCGAAAATCGCGTCGGAATGATACGCCCAGGCAGGCAGCCCCTGCCGGTCCCAATCTCGAATATCCTTGGCCACGGTGATCTCTCAATTAATTTGAGTGTTTGCTCAAATTAGCCACAAGAGGGAGCATTGCCAAGTGAAAAGTTTGAGTGTGCGCTCAATTTAGGCCACGCTCGGAGGGGGCCAGCAGCAAATCCGGGTGTCCGGGCCTTCCGTAACGTAATGACCGAAGATTTACCCCAAAATAGGCAAGGAATGTCTAATTCTTAGGAAAAACAAGGTCCGGAATGCATTCAGGAGTACCAATATGTTTGATGATGTAAGGCAGCGGCCTTTGGCCGATCTGCTTTTTTCGCGTAAGTTGTTGTCGATGATGGCCAAGGGCTGCCTGGCGACCTGTCTTTTGGGAACCACGGCACTGGCCCAGGACGTCGTGATCGTGTCGCGCGATGGCCAGTCGCGTGTCGTGGGCAAGCTGTTGGACGCCGATGCCGAGACGCTGACGATCGAGACAGCCATTGGTGCCATGACCTTCCAATCCGATCACGTGATCTGCGAGGGGGAAACCTGTCCTGTGGCAGATCTGCCAGAGGTGCCAGAGGTGCCAGAGGTGGCAGGTCTGCCCGAGGTGCCAGAGGTGGCAGGTCTGCCAGAGGTGGCAGAGGTGGCAGAGGTGGATGAAGATGGCGACGATGACGGTGACGATGTTGCCGATGCGTTTGCGTACACGCTGAGAATGTCCGCTTCGGCCGGGATCGCCGATCAGTTGCTGCCAGTTCTTGCCGAGGGATTGGCGATCGGGCAATTCGGGGCCAATGCCAAGGCGCTGGATGCAGCCGGAATGCCACTGCCAGAGGATATTGGCCGTCCGCTGCCCGGCGGCGCGCGCGAGGATCACAACGACGCTGACGGTGATGACGGGCAAAGAGATCTGATCAGCATCGTCTTTCACGAGAACGACAGCGAAAAAGTCGAACATGCCTATGCCGTCTACATCGAAGAAGACGAAGACGCCGCCGAAAGTTTGGCCGAGGGCGACGTCGAAGTGATGTTCCTCCATGAACCGCCCGAAAACGAATGGGTCGAGCTGGTTGCTGCGGGCGGCGGCGGCAATATCCGCAGCCCGGCGCAAGAGCGGGTGATCGGGGTCGAGGGCGTAACCGTTGCAGTTTCGCCGGACAATCCGATTGGCAGGCTGCGCATAGATCAGGTGGCCCGGATTTTCTCGGGCGAGATCAGCAACTGGTCGCAGGTTGGCGGCGCCGATGCACCGATCAACGTCTATTCCTTCGACAACGCCAACGCCGCCTTCCACTATATCGAGGATTTGGTGCTGGAACCGGCCGATAAAAAGCTTTCCGAGACCGCCGTCATCGTCCAGACGATGCGCGAACTGACCTCGAAAATTCTTTCCGATCCGAACGGTATCGGTGTTACGCCCTTTACCAGTCAGCGCGGCACCCGAGCGGTCCCGATCGAAAGCGAATGCGGTATCGTGACCGCGCCGTCGCCATTCGCGATCAAGAACGAGGAATACCTGCTTAACCGGCGCTTCTATGCCTATAGCCGCGAGACGGTCAGCGACGAGGCGCGGACCTTCCTCGATTTCCTCAAGGATCCGACCACTGACCAGCTGGTCCAGAAGGCCGGCTTCATCGACCTCTCGGTGATCGAGCAGAACCAGATGGAATCGGGCGAGCGGATGGAGGCATTGATCCGCGTTACCTAGGACCCCTACGAGTTGGGTATCCTGCGCGGCCTGCTGGTCGAGATGATGTCGTCGATCCGGCTGTCCTCGACGTTCCGCTTCACGCTTGGCACGAGTCAGCTTGACAGCCGCGCCAGGGATGACGTGGCGCGGATTGCCGATTACGTGCGCAATGCGCGGCCATCGAACGTGGTCTTTGTCGGTTTCACCGATTCCATCGGCTCGTTCGAAGCCAACGCCGCGCTGTCGCTGGGGCGGGCGGGGTCGGTGATGCGCGCGGTTTCAGATGCGCTGGAGCCGAGCGAACGTGAAGGCGTTCTCTTTCAGACACAGGGCTATGGCGAGTTGTCGCCGGTGGCGTGCAACGACGAACCGGACGGGCGGCGGATCAACCGCCGGGTCGAGGTCTGGGTGCGCTGACAGGCAGCCCGCCGTCCTCTAAACCACATGGCTGGAGGGGGTCAGGAGTTCGGGCCGCCTTCAGCCCGGCACAACGACGGCTCATGCCCGAACGAGACAATCGACCTTCCCGCATCAAAGTTACGCCATAAAGTGAACCTAGCACTGCGCCGTGGAAACCGAGGGAGACAGGGCCTCTGATCCTTAACAGGATCAGGGCGGCGGGGGTCCCGTCGCAAGGGCCGCACGACACGATGAGCAAGACCAACATGAACCCCGGGGCCACTGTGCGTTATCTGGCCGTCGCCGCGCCGCTGATCGCTTTCCTGGTCAGTGCAATGATCGCGGTCGTGCCGATCCTGCTGCACACGTATCTGCCGCTAGTCGACCTGCCAAATCACATTGCCCGCCACTATATCGCCGCGAACCCGAACAGCACGCTGACAGAATTCTACGCAAACACCTGAGCGCTTGTCCCGAACTCTGCGGCCGACCTCTTATGGTATCTCTTGGGTCATTCCGGCGATCCAGTGCGTTTTTCGCAACTGATCATGGCTGGCTATGCGGTACTGCTGATCGGCGCCTGCATGGTCCTGGCGCGGGTTGTTCATGGTCGCTGGACGGTCTGCTCAGCGGCGGCGTCGCTGGTCGTTTATAACCTGCCCTTTTTCTGGGCTTTCAGAACTTCCTTCTGTCCGTGCCCTTTGCGATCCTCGGTCTGGCGCTTTGGCTGGCCATGGAGCGCGGATCCAATGCGCGGCGCGCAGCCATCTTCGTGCCGCTGGCGCTGGCGCTGGCGCTGTATCAGATGCATCTCGTTGCCTTCGCAACCCTTGGCGCCGCCGCCTTTGGTCGTGAATGCCACCGGCTATTGACCGCCCCGCAGTCCGAGCGGCGGCGATCGGCCTCGCAAATGGCGATCTCGGCGGTGCCCTTCGTGATTCCGGTGCTTGTGTTCATCGCCACGGCTCTCCTGGCGCCGGAGTCGGAAACGTCCTCACGGACCGAGTACGGCAGCTTCGTCGACCGCTGGCTTGGCATACTTTCACCAGTTCACTTCAGGAGCGGCCCAGACCTGATATCGCTCAGCATTCTCGTTTTTGTGATCGCCGCAGGCTTGTCGGTCCTGCGGCAGTCGGGCATGCGTCTGTCCGTGAAATCGGTCATGTTCGGGCCACTGATAGCACTACTTGTGATGTCCCTGGCGACACCTAACAGGTTGAGCGGCGTCGCACTTATGCAGCTACGCTTTCCACTGGTCCTGGTGATCCTGGGCATTGCGGCCACGGCTTCCCGGATCAGCCGCCCCCAATCGATCGTATTGACCCTTGCATTGTTGACCCTTCTCACGACCCGCAGCCTGACGATGGAGCGCATCTTCGCTGCCTTCGAGTCGGAAGTGGCAGATCTCCGCGCCACACTCGATCAGGTTCCCGTCGGGGGGGCGGCTGGCTCCGCTGTTGTTGGAGAAGTTGAGCTCTGATCAAGCCCACCGCCTGCATGTGTAAGCCTACGCTGTGCTTTGGCGTGATGCCTTCATACCGACACTGTTTCAGGAAACACATCCATTCGAATACCGACCCGAACGGCGCGAACAGATAAAAGCGGGCCATTTCGAGTTCGGGCCCAATTTGGATCGCAGGCCCAATTCGGATCTCGTGCCTTATCGCGCCCCGATAAGACATACTATTTCGCAATTGACACGGAAGAAGACCTTTGGCGCGAATTTGAATTCGACGCCGAAAAACCGGTGCCCTCAAGGCTGCTGGAATTGCGGCAGATTACACAGCATGGGCCCTATGTTCTTTACGAGCAACCGCCGGATCAGAAGTAACCTTTGAATGCAAACGGCCCGCCGGATCGGCGGGCCGTTCTGATTTCGGGGTATCGGACGCGCGTTGCCCGAAAAGCCTTAGCGCTTCGAGAACTGGAAGCTGCGGCGCGCCTTGCGCTTGCCGTACTTCTTGCGTTCCACCACGCGGCTGTCGCGGGTCAGGAAACCCGCCGCCTTCAGCGCCGGGCGCAATGACGGCTCGTACAGCTGCAGCGCCTTCGACACGCCGTGGCGCACCGCACCGGCCTGACCCGAAAGCCCGCCACCGGCGACTGTCGCCATCACGTCGAACTGGCCCTCGACACCGGCCACTTCGAACGGCTGCTTGAGGATCATCTGCAGAACCGGGCGCGCGAAATAGGCGTTCACGTCCTTGCCGTTCACGGAGACCTTGCCCTTGCCCGGCTTGATCCAGACCCGGGCGACCGCGTCCTTGCGCTTGCCGGTGGCGTAGGAACGGCCCTGGGGGTCGATCTGCGGGTCGGGC
>JBBKVJ010000071.1:0-4667 GCA_037968375.1 Paracoccaceae bacterium
ACCACCGTCACCTACGCCACCCCGCTGGCCCTGATGCACGATCTGCGCGCGATGGGCGAAAGCAACGCGCTGGCCGCCCGACCCCGCCGCTTTGCCAAAAGGGCGCTGTTCGACGACGCCGCGCGGCGTTACGTCGACGCCTACGCCACGCCCGATACCCGTATCCCCGCGACGTTCGAGATGATCTTCCTGACCGGCTGGGCGCCCGATGCGTCGCAGCCAAAACCGCTGCGCCCGGGATCGGCAGCCCGGCGCCTTGCCGACGCGCTTGGGACGACAGAGAAAAGTGCGGGCGAAAAGCCGGGCTAATCCGCGACCGACAGGCGCGGCCCGGCGAGAGCGGCCAGGAATGATCGGCTCCACCAATGCACATCCTGCCGAAGAAGCCCTTCCATCAAACGCTCGTAGCGTCGGCGCCGTTCGTCGCGCGGTAATGTCAGCGCTGTCAGGATCGCCCCCGAAACCTCTTCGGTATTGTGCGGGTTGACCAGGATCGCATCCGCCATCTGCTCGGCGGCCCCGGCGAAATGCGACAGGATCAGGACCCCGGGTTCGGACGGGTCCTGCGCCGCGACAAATTCCTTGGCGACCAGGTTCATCCCGTCCATCAATGGCGTGACCAGCCCGACATGCGAGGCCCGGTACAGCCCCGCCAGAACCTCGCGCGGCACCTGCCGGTGGATATAGCGCAGCGGCGCCCAACCCAGATCGGCATGGGCGCCGTTGATCCGGCCGGCCAGCGCCTCGGTCTCATCGCGGATCGTGTCATAGGCATCGACCCCTTCGCGCGTCGGCGGCGATATCTGCAACATCGAGACGTGCCGGTGCCAATCCGCGTGGCTGGCCAGAAACGATCCGAACGCCCGAAACCGTTGCGGGATGCCCTTCGAGTAATCCAGCCGGTCGACCCCGATAATCAATGCCCGGCCCGGCTTGACGATCCCCGATGGCAACTTGTCGAACTCCGCCTCGGCCAGCGCCTGAAATTCGACCGTGTCGATCGCGATCGGGAAATCTGCAACGTGCACCGCCTGATCGCCAAGCTGCATTCCGTCCTCGCCCAGCGGCGCCGCCTCGGCCTCGGCGGTCAGACTGGCGCGAAATCTGCGCACGTCACGGTGGCTTTGCAGCCCGATCAGATCGTAGCGCATCAGCCAGTCGCAGGTCTCGGGGCCGTTCGGCAGGGCCGACATCTCGTAGGGGGCGGGAAACGGCGTGTGCAGGAAAAATCCGATCCGGTTCGGGGCGGCCAAATTGCGCAATTCATACGCCAGCGGCAGCAGGTGGAAATCATGCACCCAGACCAAATCGTCGGGTTCAAGCACCTTGTGCAACATCCGCGCGATACGCCGGTTGACGGCCTTGTAGACCCCAAGGCCCCTGGCGGTGATCTCCATCAGGTCGGTGCGCCCGTGCAGCACCGGCCAGAGCACGGTGTTGGAATGGTCCGCATAATAGCCCGCCTGCTCGGCTTCGGTCAGATCGAAGACCAGACGGCGGAACCGCCCGCCCTCAAGCTCGCGCAATTCGTCGGCGGGTTTGTCGACCGTCTCGCCACTCCAGCCGACCCACAGCCCGCCGGTTTCGGCAAGGACATCGGCCAGCGCCACGACCAGCCCGCCCGACGGGTTGGCGCCAAGCGGTATCCGGTTCGAAACTGCAACGATGCGCGCCATCGCCTTAGGCCCCGTCCAGGGCGTGGCGCAGCCATTGCAGCACCTCGGCCGGTCCTGCCAGACGGTGCGGTGCGACGCTGTGCCCATCGCCGACCTTCACCGCGACGCCGCCCTGCCGCAGGACCCAGTCCAGCGCCGGTTCATCGGTCGCATCGTCGCCCAGATAGACCGGACGCCGATCCGCGAAGGGTGGCGCCGACATCAGATCGGCCAAGGCCCGGTCCTTGGTGGCGCCCGCCGGCTTCAACTCGAACGCCATCTTGGCGGGTTGCACGGTGAACCCCGGGAACTCCGCCGCCAGCGCCCCGGCAATGTCGCGCGCGACAGCTTCGCGCTCGGGCGCTTCGCGGAAATGCAGGGCGGCGCCATGGGTCTTGATCTCGGCAAGCAGACCCTCGGCCGCAGCGCGCTGCCGCACGGCGTCGTGCAGACGGTCCAGCCCCTCGGGCAGGGTCACCTCGGCACTGCCGCGCCGCTCGCCGCCGTGACTGCCGATAAGCGCACCCGCGAAGCCCGGCAAAAAGTGCTCCAACTCGGCAAGGGACCGCCCCGAAACCACCGCCACCGCCTTCGACGCCCCGCTGTGCAATCGGTCCAGCAGCGGCAACAGCCCATCCGGCACCCGAACCGCGTCGGGCCGGGGCGCGATGTCGATCAGCGTGCCGTCGAAATCGACGAGCAGCGCATCGCGCGCCAGGTCAAGGCGCGGCGGTGTCTGGTCTGGCGCACTCTGGCTTGGGTGTTGCAATTCCTGACCTCGTTTCCTATCGCGGTCCGCGATTGACCCCGGACCCAAACCACTTATCTGCGCCAAGAGGGTGTCACAGATACACATCACCAGATAGGGCGAACCCAGATGCCGGACAGACAGACCGCGAAATCCCTCGATCACCCGTCGCTGCCCAAACCGAAGGTCGGCATCATCTTGGCCAATCTGGGCACGCCCGACGGCTACGATTACTGGTCGATGCGCCGCTATCTGAACGAGTTTCTGTCGGATCGCCGGGTGATCGACTACTCGCCCTGGAAATGGCAGCCGCTGCTGCAGACGGTGATCTTGACCAAGCGGCCGTTCTCCTCGGGCGCCAATTACAAGCTGATCTGGAACCACGAGGCGGGCGAAAGTCCGTTGATGACGATCACCAAGGCGCAGACCGCGAAGCTGGCCGAGGCGATGCAGGCCCGCCACGGCGACGCGGTGATGGTCGATTTCTGCATGCGCTACGGCAATCCGTCGACGAAATCGAAGGTCCGCGCGATGGTTCAGGCGGGCTGCGACCGCATCCTGTTCTTCCCGCTTTACCCGCACTATGCCGGTGCCACGACCGCCACCGCCAACGATGCGTTTTTCCGTGCGTTAGGGTCTGAAAAGTGGCAACCCGCCAGCCGCACCGTGGCCGCCTATTTCGAGCATCCCGCCTATATCGAGGCGCTGGCGCAGTCGGTCGAGCGCGCCTATGCGGGGCTCGATACGCGGCCCGACATCCTGGTCGCGTCCTATCACGGCATGCCGCAGCGCTATCTGATGGAGGGCGACCCCTACCATTGCCAGTGCCAAAAAACGACGCGGCTGCTGCGCGAGCGGCTGGGCTGGGACAAGACCGATATCACCACCACTTTCCAGTCGCGTTTCGGCCCCGAGGAATGGCTGCAGCCTTACACTGTCGAAGAGGTCGCGCGGCTGGCCGAGGCGGGCAAGAAACGTATCGCAGTGATCGCGCCCGCGTTCTCGGCCGATTGCATCGAGACGCTGGAAGAGATCAACGGCGAGATTCGCGAGGCCTTTGAACACGCCGGCGGCGAGGCGTTCACCTATATCCCCTGCCTGAACGATGACGACGCGCATATCGCAGCGCTGGCCAGGGTGATCGGGGAAAACCTGGGCGGTTGGATCGCCTAGGGCACATAGATGCAGCGCTGAGGCCAGATCGCTGACAGCCCATGCTGGTAGACACTTCCCGGCAATGCCTCTAGCTTCGGGCGGCGATTTGATCGATCACGGGGATAGCGCCGAATGAAAGATGTGAACCGGCGGCTAACGCTTTCGCCCGCCGGCAATGAGCGCCAGTCGGGATTTATCAAAGAGGTCCTGGACGGCGTTGTCGCGTTTGTCGGCATCCTGACGCCTGAGGGCGTGCTGACAGAAGCGAATGAGCCCGCGCTTAACGCCGCAAACATTCGCCGCGAGGATGTCATCGGGCGGAATTTCTGGGATTGCTACTGGTGGAATTTCGATCTCGCCTCACAGCAGCGGCTGCAAGACGCCGTGGCGCGTGCCGCGAAGGGCGAACGTGTGCGCTACGATGCCGAGATTCGCATTGCCAATGATGTGCGGATCACCATCGACTTTCTGCTGATGCCGCACCGCGATGCGTCCGGCAGGGTCGATTTCCTGATCTCCTCGGGCTTTGACATCACCGAGCGCAAGCAGAATGAAATCGCGCTGCGGGCGGCGCATGACAGTTTTCGCTACGTCGTGAACAATTCGCCGTTCGGGATCTACGCAGTCGACGCCGATTTTCGCATTCAAATGATCAGCGAGGGGGCACAAAAAGCTTTCAGAACGGTCGATAACCTCATCGGCCGGGATTTTTCTGAAGTGATGAGGATCCTCTGGCCAGAAACATTTGCTGCAGAGGCGATCAGCCGTTTTCGCCACACTCTGGTGACCGGCGACAGCTATCACTCGCCCAGCATGGTCGAAAAACGCAGTGACACCGCCGACGTTGAATCCTACGACTGGAAGATCGAGCGGGTGATCCTGCCGGACGGCCGCCCCGGCGTCGTCTGTAATTTCTACGACCTGTCCGAACGCGAGGAATCCCACCGGGCCCTACGCGCCAGCGAAACCCGATTTCGGTCGACCTTCGAGAACGCCGCGGTCGGCATTGCGCATGTGGCACCGGATGGCACCTGGCTGCGGGCCAATCAACGGCTCTGCGAGATCGTCGGTTATACCAAGGATGAACTGGTCGGCCTGACCTTTCAGGC
>JBBKVJ010000072.1:0-5246 GCA_037968375.1 Paracoccaceae bacterium
CATTCATCGAGACCGAATATGCCATCGCATCGCGGTTTCCCAACCTGCTGACTCACGACCTTTGTCAGTCGACAACCCGGCTGCTGGAGCGACACTACCAGGCCAGGGCCAATACCGGCAAAATCGTGATCCGCATGCGCGCACTCCGGAGGGACGAGGCGAAGATTCTGGGCCTGGCGCCACACCACGCTGCGATCGAGTTGGAACAGGTGATCCTGGACTCGGCGGGAACTCCATTTTGCTTTGGTCGCCAGGTATGGCGGGGTGAACTGGCGGAGTTCTCGGCCACGGCTGTCGTGAGCGGCTAAGCGGGGAACCGGCGGGTATTCCGAAAAAGATCGACATCATGGCCATCGGGAACAGTTTTCATCATTGGCCTTCGCATCTTTGATGCATTAGTTCGGCCCGGACACGTAAAGTCAGTATGAGCGTTTCAGGGATGGGCGATGGACGATGGACGAGCTTCACAAAAATCTGACGGCGCTGCGCCAGGACTTTCACCGCCATCCCGAACTTGGTTTTCAGGAAGCACGGACGAAGGTCAAGGTTGCGGCGGTCCTGCGCGATCTCGGCCTTGAGGTTCATGAAGGCGCGGGCGTGGTCGGCATCCTGCGCGCAGGTGGCGGCAACCGCTCGATTGGCCTGCGCGCTGATATGGATGCGCTGCCGATCACCGAGAAAAGTACGCATGAATATTTCTCGACCAATCCCGGCACGATGCATGCCTGTGGCCATGACGGGCATTTGAGCATGCTGCTTGGGGCTGCGGAGACGCTGGCACGCGACCGGGATTTCGACGGCACTGTGGTGTTTCTGTTCCAGCCGAACGAAGAACATGGGCTGGGTGCCCAGGCGATGATCAAGGAAGGTGTGCTGGACCGGTTCCCGATCGACGAGGTTTACGCCATTCATAACCTGCCCGGCGCGCCAGTAGGGCAGATTTCCACCCGGATCGGGCAGATCTGCGCCAGCGAAAGTCTCTTTGAGATCACCATCGCCGGTCGTGGCGGTCACGCGTCCATGCCGAATGTCGGTGTCGATGCGATCACCGTCGGGGCCGAGATGGTACTGGCGTTGCAAACTATCGTATCGCGCAAACTGGCGCCAAGTGCCGGTGCAGTCCTTTCGGTGACCGAGTTCCTTACAGATGGGCAACGCAATGTGTTGCCCGGTCACGCGGTGCTGAAAGGCGATGTCCGGGCGCGCCTGCCCGAGGATCGGGACGCAGTGGAGCGCTTCATGAGGCAGATCGTGGACGGCGTTGCCGCGACCCACGGGGCCACCGCCGCGATGTGTTTCAACACCGAATTCGTCGAGACGATCAATGCGCCGCTGCCCACCGAAGCCGTCGTCCGCGCCGCCCGTTCGGCCGGGCTGGAAGCCATTGGCGATCGCCAACCGATGAGCTTTTCCGAGGATTTCGCCCATTTCAATGCCGCCATTCCGGGTTGCTTCTTGCTTTTGGGGAATGGCGAGACCGGACCGCATTGCCAGCCGCTGCACGCGGCGGATTATGACTTCAACGACGCGCTTTTGCCGATAAGGGCCGCCTTCTGGGCGGAACTGGTCCGTGATCGCCTGCCAGCCCGAAAGGACATAAGATGACCGATCTTCTCCCCCCCGCCCAATTGGGGCATGTGGCTGCGACAAGGAAAACCGGCGACGCGGCGACGCGGGTTGTGACGAAACAAGACTTCGCCACCGCACGCAACGAGATTACCCAGTGGGAAGGCTATGCGCCCACGCCCTTGGTCTCGCTTTCCACGCTGGCCGCCCGGATCGGTGTCGGCGAGATACTCTACAAGGATGAAGGCCCGCGTTTCGGACTGGGCAGCTTCAAGGCGCTTGGCGGCTCATATGCGGCAGAGCGGGTGTTGCAGCGCGAAGTGGCGCGCGTGACGGGAAGAGAGGTTGGCCTCGAAGATATCCGTCTGGGCAAGTACAAGTCTGAATGCGCCGCGATTACGCTTGTTTCCGCCACCGATGGCAATCATGGCCGCTCGCTCGCCTGGGGCTGTCAGCGCTTTGGTGCGCCTTGCCGGATTTATATCCATGCAGAGGTCAGCGAAGGCAGGGCACAGGCCATGCGCGATCTTGGCGCGGACGTGATCCGGATTGCGGGCGACTATGATGCATCAGTGGCTTTGGCCAAATCAGAGGCTGAAAAGAACGGTTGGTTCGTTGTCTCCGATACCTCCTGGCCCGGCTATTCGCAGCCGCCGCGCGATGTGATGGCCGGTTACGGTGTGATGACTGACGAGATCTGCGAAACGCTCGACCGGGCTCCGACCCATGTCTTCCTGCAGGGCGGTGTCGGCGGGTTGGCTGCCGGTGTCATTGCAGCTCTCTGCCAGTACTGGGGCACCGATGCCCCGCGTGTGGTCATCGTTGAACCGGAACTGGCCGCCTGCCTTTTTGAAAGCGCCAAGTTCGGCAAGGCCACACGCGTGGTGATTGACGAAGAAACCCTGATGGCGGGCCTCTCCTGTGGTGAGCCTTCGGAGCTCGCTTGGGCTATTCTGGCCGAAGAGGCGTCGGATTTTCTGACCATCCCCGAATCCATCGTCGCCCCGACGGTCCGGCTTTTGGCGCAGCCGGTGGGGGATGACCCAGCAGTCGAAGCCGGGGAAAGTGCGATTGCCGGACTTGCTGCCTTGATCACGGCGCGGCAAGACAAGGAGCTTTCGGCAAAGCTCGGCCTTGATGCAGACTCCCGCGTTCTGCTGATCGGCTCCGAAGGCGTGACCGATCCGGCTATCTTCAAGATGATCATGGAGGGGAGCGATGCAGCCTGACCTGCCGCAGCGCGGATTTGCCGCCACTGAGCTCGAGTCACGTACCCGCAAGGCACAGTCAGCGATGGCGCGTGACGGCCTTGCCGGGCTACTTTTGCTGACCGAACCCGACGTGCGCTATTTCAGCGGGTTCCAAACACTGTTCTGGCAAAGCCCGACACGGCCCTGGTTCCTGTTCGTCCCGGCCAGCGGCGATCCCGTCGCCGTGATCCCCGAGATCGGCGCGGCGCTGATGCGCACTACCTGGGTCCGCGATATCCGCAGCTGGAGCGCGCCGAACCCAGCCGATGACGGGATCAGCCTGTTGACCGACCTGCTTGCGCCTCTGGCCAAGACCGGCGCCAAGCTGGGCGTGATGAAGGGCCATGAAACCGCGCTTCGGATGCCGCTTGGCGATTGGGAACGGCTGATCGCAGGCCTCCCTGGTCTGAAGATCGACGACTCGACCGCTTTGGTGCAGGGTCTGCGCATGGTCAAATCCCCTGCCGAGATCGAGAAACTCAGGCATATCTGCGGCATCGGTTCGGCGACTTTCGCACGGGTGCCAGAGATCATTTCCGAAGGTATGGCGCTTGAAGATGTCTTCAGGGCCTTCAAACGAGAGGCGCTGGGGCTTGGTGTCGACGACGTACCCTATCTTGTCGGCGCGGCCGATCAGGGCGGTTATGTCGATGTCATTTCGCCCCCCTCGCGCCGACCTTTGCAAGCGGGCGATGTTCTGATGCTGGACACCGGGTCAACTTGGGACGGCTATTTCTGCGACTTCGACCGCAACTGGGCGATTGGCCGTGCCGACGATTTGTCGCGCCGGGCCTATGATGTGCTTTGGCGCGCCACCGGGGCCGGAATCGCCGCAGCCCGGCCGGGCAATACCTGCCGCGACCTTTTCAAAGCGATGTCGGCGGTTATTGCCGAACTGGACGACAGCGGCGGCGATATCGGGCGGCTCGGGCATGGCTTGGGCATGCAGCTGACCGAACAGCCCTCGCATGCGGCTTTCGACACAACGGTGTTGCAGGAAAACATGGTCCTGACCCTTGAACCCTCGCTCAGCTATGGCGACGGGCTTATGATGGTGCATGAAGAAAACATCATCGTCAGCAAGACTGGCGGTCAACTGATCACCTCCCGCGCAGCGCCGGAACTGCCGGTTATCTGACTGGCCGGGCACAGACGGGAAACGACAGGATGATCAAGTACAAGCCGGGGGATGATGTCGGCCCGTTGCAACACTGGCCCTTCGACAATCCGGCAAGCGACTACCGGATCAAAGAAGGCACGCCCGCAACCTCGGGGCGCATCGATGCGGGCGGGCCAGGTCACACCACCAGGTTTGGCATCTGGCGGTGCACCAAAGGGGTTTTTGAGTGCACTGAGCAGGGTGACGAGTTGATGACCGTCCTGTCAGGCCAGTGCCGGATCATTCAGCATGCGACCGGCGAAGTCTGCGACCTCGGCCCCGGCGACAGCCTGTTTGTGCGCGACGGTGTCCGCGTGACATGGGACGTCACCGAGGATGTCACCAAGGTTTTTCTTGGCCACAAACTGGGCAAGTACTGATTGAAATAGACTTTGCACCTTGGAACTTTGCCAGACCCGATCCGCCAGTGCAAAGCAATCGCGAGTCATTCTGCTGAAGAAACCGGACAGTCCGTTCCTTCGGGGGCAGCCGTCCGGGCTCGGCCGCCAGTGCCCTGGCGTTTTGCACGATCGCACCGATGATCGGTTTGCCCTCGACATTGATCCGGTCGAACCCGGCTTTCAACTCTGCCGCGTCGACCGCGCAAGACTCACCCCCCCTCGGGCAACGTTCCGAGAAAGACTTTGACGCCCAGAACACCTTCGCCTTGTCGGTCCCGTCGGGTTGCGACGACAGCCAGAATGCCCGCGCGGCCACGATCGAAACAACGCGGCAGGGGAAGACGGCAAAGAGAACTGCGGTGTTCTTCTTCTCCTCCTCGGTGAGGCTTGTGTTGTCTACAAGCAAGTCCGAACGGCACTCATGGGACTGGCCCGAAATCCCCACCTGTTCATAAAGGCTATCTGTCGGCTCGCCTTGCTGATCTATCGTCTTGGCGTGGTCGACGAAGAGGAGATGGCCTTCCACGAGGTTCTTTTAGAGGTTTTTCCAGTTTGTGTCTCAAAACCCCTCAGCCCAAAAAACGCCGTGTCCTATCCCTTTAGGAGCGGTTTGATGTCGACCGACGCGTCTGCGATCAAGGCAGGGTCCGGCGACTTTCCGGCCTCAATCAGACGCTTGCCAATCATGTAGGCGCGTGCATCGTTCATCGCGTCGAGGGCGAGAAGGGTATCGCCCTTGTAGTACCAGAAGCTGACTGCCTCTCCCTCGCACTTGCGGGTGACTATCCGGTCGTAACCGGTGTTGAGCCCGGCGATCTGCAGCTTCACCTCGTATTGATCGGACCAGAACCACGGCTTCGCCTCATAGGC
>JBBKVJ010000073.1:0-22091 GCA_037968375.1 Paracoccaceae bacterium
TGCCAACTATATCCCTGTGGCGATTTCTCTGATCTCAAAGGTCATCATCCGGCGCCGTTGGATTATGGACAATCCGGCTGTGGGTATCGAGCTTTTGAAGGTGCCGAAGGAGCGGCGAAAGCCTCACCTGCCTTGGCCCGACGTTGCCGTTGTAAAGTGGCGGGCGGAGGCTCGGCCCCTGCCCCGCCTGATCTTTGAGATTGGTGTCGGGAGTGTGCAGCGGCCGGGCGATTGGGTGGGCTTCACCTGGGGAGACTATGACAGTGAGAGTCTACGCCTCGTACAGAACAAGACCGGCAAGCCTCTTGTGCTGCCCTGCACCGATGCGCTTCGCACAATCCTCGACGCAGCCAAGGGTGCCCTGCCCTTCGCCCCGATGCCTGGCCTCTATATCTTGACGAAAGCGGATGGAAGCGCTCTTCCCTATCGCCGGATGGCCGAGATCATGCGGGCTGAGCGGGAACGTCTCGGGTTGCTGGCCTATGACCTCCACGCGCTGCGCTATCGGGGCGTCATGGAGTTAGCTTGGGCGGGCTGCACTGATGAGGAAATCGCGGCCTATAGTGGGCACGCATCAGTAGCGATGATCCGCAAGTATGCGGGCGAAGCCCGTCAGACCATGCAGGCACGTAAGGCAAGGGAGAAGCGCCGGTGAACAGAACAGGCACAGAACGGAAACATGATAACCGGGGTGATAACCTCTTGCGCCGAACAGGCAGTATGTCTAAGGAAATCAAGGCTCCGGCGGGTTGGCGGAGAGGTTACGCAGCGGATTGCAAATCCGTGCAGACCGGTTCGATTCCGGTACCCGCCTCCAAGTTCTTTGTTAACATCTTAATTTGCAAAGTATTTATTCTCTAAGACAGATCCAACCTCGCACTTACCCGCCCAAGGCAATCCTCTAGCAAACGGGTCGGAGGTGTTGTCCTTCCTCCCTAAAACTGTGCCTGTCCATTGGTCTTGAGAGGGGGACTTGTGATGGGTCGGAAACGGCAGTCAGACGAAGATATACTGAAGCTGCTGCGTGAAATTGAACTGAAGCTGACGGGAGGAAGCGATGTTGCATCGGCCTGTCGCAGCGTCGGCATCAGCGATGCGACGTACTACAACTGGCGCAAGCGGTTCGGCGGGATGGGACGGTCGCAGTTGTCGGAGATGCGCGTTTTGGAGAAGGAGAATGTGCGTCTCAAGAAGATCGTGGCAGAGCTTGAGCTGGATAAACTGATCCTCAAGGAAAGCCTGACCTACCTAAAGCCCAGGGCCTGACGACTGAGGAGCTCCGTCAGGCCGTCACACACGCGCGCCAGAAGCTTGCGACTTCGGGGCGACGAACATGTCGGGGAGTGGGTCTGGCACGGAGCTCCCTGCAATAACAACGGACCCAGAGGGATGATGATGCGCTGCGGTTGGATCTGATCCGGCTGGTCAAGCAGTACGGTCGCTACGGCTATCCACTGGCCTCTCGGCGATTGCTGGCTCAGACAGTACAACCACACGCAACCACATCAGGCCCTCAGCATGCGGCCTCCAGTGCCAGGAACTTTAATCAGAAATGGTACTGAACTGGGGGGCTAGACAATTCCATAGCGCCTGCAGGCGACCGCTCAGCCATTTGCTACCAGCGAGGCATTCAGATCCTCACCGCCTTGGTAGCACACCGCGACCAGCCGGCTCTAACGGTCGACATCACGCACCTCGCATGCGACTGGGGCGCGGCCGATGCGGTCCGCCAGAGCGATTGCCGCATCGTGCCCGCAACGCCACTGCCTCCCGTCACCCGATGTGCGGCGTTGCGAACTCTCAAGAGCGTCGACCGCACGCAGGCGCATGCGCTGCGCATATATGTCGAGCCTGTCGGGATCGATGACGCTGGCCTCGCCCGAATCCGTCATCGTTGTGGCTCGGGGGCCAATCATGCCCTAACATACAAACAGGACCAATCAGGTGGCGCTGATCAGAAGGCGGCAGACACCATTCTAGAGGGACGTGGCACCGGTGATTTATTACGTTGCGACAGAGCGCCATGTGCGGCGACCGGTAAAATACCTTCGCATCAATCCGGAACTCAGGAATGTGATGGCGACTCTCACCTATGAGGAGATATTCTTTCAACGCGGCGGTCCTGTCGGGCACTACATCTTTACCGATCATGACCGGCTCACGCGGTTTGAGTTGGACTGCGTATCGCTTTTTTGTGACCAGTCGCAAAAGGCAGCACCCGACGCAACGCTGCTTAACCACCCTGCGCGGTTGAAAGACCGTGTGCCGTTTCTGATCGCGCTTCAAAATGCGGGCATCAATTCATTTGGTGTGATCCGCCTAGAAACCGGGGAAAGGCCGCCAGAATACCCTGTATTCCTTCGGCCCGAGGACGGATGCAGCGGGCCGGAAACCGATCTTATCAATAGTGACGACGAATTTGACCGCGCCCTTGATGACCTAAAGGCGCGGGGCAAAACGCAACGTGGCCGCATCGCAGTTGGATATTCCGCGCAAGCCGGACCAGATGGCTATTTTCGTAAGTATGGGGCTTACAAAATTGGCGGTGAAATTCTGCCGCATCATATCCACCTTGGGCAACACTGGGTCGTTAAACGCAATGTGCCGGACCTGGACTGGACCAAGCCGAACGACCGTAACGTCGAGCTGCGCGAAAGTGCGATTGCCGAGGAGCTGGAGTATGTGCGCACCAATCCGCACCGCGAGGTCATCCAAAAGGCCTTTGAAATGGCCGAAACGGAATTCGGGCGTATTGATTATGGTATCGTCGATGGCCGTATCGAGATCTACGAAATCAACACCAACCCGGGCTTGCCGAAATTCGCTCGCTCGGACGCACGGGACGTTGTGCGCGACATCACGAAATCTCAGCTTGTTGCGGGGTTTCAGGACTTGAATACGCCGATCGAAACGAAACAGACGTTTGTGCGTTTCAAGCTACCCAAGACCTTGGATCACAAGTTCCGGTTGCCGGTCAAATATCTGCCACGGGCAATGCGGCGGGTTCTGCAAAAGATGTTCGTGAAATAGGCTGAAATCACCGATCTTTACCCGTGATCGCTCGGAAGGTTTGGTTGACGATTGATCGTAAATAACCAACGCGCACGAATTCGGTTTGTGTATCCAGCCAATCAGCATCGCCGCATTCTTCTAACGCTTGCGCAAATGCCTTGGCGCTATTGGCAAAGCCCAATTTCTCCGAAAGCTCCTTGCGCAGGGTCAGCCAAGTCGGATCTTGGTATCGGGCCTTGTGCCCCAACGCCGCGCCAAAGCTGTGGCTGTCATCAACATCATTGGCCAGCTTGAGGCGGATCAATCGCAGGGTCAGATCATCAGGTACGTTGTCGCTCGCGATGTATCCGCGCACATCTTCGGGCGTAAAGGAAAACCCCGAGTATACCGTCAAAAGGTCGGCCAATTCGGGGCCGACACGTTGGGTAAGCCAAGCCTTGTGGCGGGGCGTGCTTTTCTTTTTGCCATCGGGAAAGCGCCCGTGTTTATAGGCGGCGTGCAGCAGTGCCGCGCGCACATCAATGAACTCCGCCCCTTCGTGCAGCGCAGCGCTGGCCGTGCCAGCGGCGTGGCAAAGAAACGGTCGGCCTGTTGATCGACATAGCGTGCCAAACAACATGCAGGCCGTTTCATAGTCTTTCTGCATCGTATAAATTTCAGCTTGTGACGCCCCTGCACGGCGCAGCTGGACATAGAGTTGCAGATTGGTCTGCGCCAGATTTAGGTCCATTTCCCCTCTCCCTTCAGGTGTGCGCAGGCCCGCCCGCGCTTTGGCCCAACTTGCCAACTAGAATCTTGATGGGTCATGATAACCAAGACTGAAGATAAGTCACGGGCGGACAGTATGGACAAGACGATTGAAAGCGGCGCGCGCTTTACCGAAGACCCGCTGGAAAACGCGCGCCTTTGTGTGGAAATCGCTGAAGCTAGATGCGTAGACTGTGGGAATTTCCACCTCCGCTCGGTCCTGCGCCGCATTGCGGTTGCGCCCGATTCCAAGATTGGCGACATGGACGAGTTCTGCGCGATGATTGCGCTGGCCCTGACGCGCGTGCGGAAAACTGGTCAAGCCGTCCGCGTTGCGATTGTCGGTTCGACTGATACGGGGATTTTGGCGACGCTGATGCGAACGTCGCATGAATTGGGCGGGGATGGGCTGGTATCGACCTTGGTCATCACCCTGATGGACCAATGCGCCACCCCGCTTGAAATATGCAAGGCCTATGCACGCAACGGCGGCTTTGAATTGAATGTCGTCCAGACCGATATCCGAAACTTCGCGGGTGCGGAAAAATTCGACCTGGTGCTGATGCACGGCGTCTTACCGTTTTTTCCGTTCGCCGTGCGGCACGACTATATGGCCCATATTACCACATGGCTGTCACAAGATGGGGCCCTGATTTCATCGACCCATTTGGGCAGCAAACCGGACCGCACGACCAACGCCAAGCGCACACAGCTTGCCGTCGCCAACCTGCGAAAATTCGCAAACGCAGGGTTAGGGGTTGATGCCAAAACAGTCGCAACACTGACGGACCGTCTGAATGATAACCCAAAGGGTCGCGAAAACGAACCGTCGGTCTTTGCCGAGCCGGACGAAGCGACGGATTTCTACCAATCGGCCGGGTTGAATGTGCAATCGGCCTGGCTGGTGCATCACCAGTCCGACGATACTGCCAAGCACAATCGCAAATACAATCGACGCTGCATTGTCATGGGCACAAGGGCAGCAACCAGACCCTAGAATAGCCGCTCGGTCCAGAGCCCGATTACCAGGGGTTCAGCCCAGATATACGATGTCAGCGAAAAGAGTCCAAGCTGCACAGCACCAAGCAATCCCGAACACACAACGGCGATATGCCAACGGACTTTCATGCCGATCAGCACGCCCAGCGCATAAAGCGACGAGGCAAGCGGGATGCCTACAAGTATCGCGCCGATGCAGAAAAATATCGCCGGCCAAAAGCCGGAAAACCCGCTGTGTACAGGTTGGACATTGCTGTCAGGCGCAACTTGACGTGCAATGATAATCATCGCCGCCAAACACATGGCGACAGCTGCTACCAAGGCTGGCACGTGCGATGCGTGTGGCGCAAAGGTTGTTGTCTCGCGAAAGATGGCCGCAAACCCCAGCAAAAGGGCAAAGGCCGCCCAACTGTCGGACCGACGTTGGGACACGCTGAATGTGCGCGCGCTGGCCTTGGCCGATTTCCACGCCAATGCCGAAAAGACAACCAGCAACCCGATCGTGGCGGGCCGCAGGAACATGGACCATCCCCATATCTGCGAGGTCTGGATGAATGAAATCTCGGCCAATGGCCCCATGATGAAACCCAGCAGGAATGCGGGGCGCGACCATTCAAGCCGTTTGAGCAGTAAACCCAGTGCAGCGCTTAGGACGAACTGAAACAGCACGCCAAATTGCATTGCCTGATAGGTCGCCGCGAACAGGGAAATCGCGATGGCAAAGGGCACCATGTGCGCGCGCTGCAACGCCGCCAGTCTGACGATAAGGGGCACGGTGATGAGAAACAGCGGGATCGCCAGAATGTTGGCGGCAAGCACCGTCGCGGCCAGCGTATAGGACACGCCGATATCCGTCGTCAAAAGCGCCGGGCCAATCGGCTGCCCAAGCACCGCGAACGCCCCCAACATGATCGCCATGCTGGAACTGCCCGGAATGCCGAAAAACAGCGTTGGCACCATCGCCCCGCCTTCCTTGGAGTTGTTCGCAGCCTCGGGGGCAATCACGCCGGTGATCACACCCTGCCCCATCGGGATGCCGGTCTTATTCTTGGTGCCCGCATAGGCATAGGCCAGCCAAACCGCGACGCTTGAGCCAAGGCCGGGCATCAGCCCGATGCCGATCCCGTACAGCGAAGATCGAAACACCAGCCCAAGATGGCGAAGTGTCGTCTTCATCCCGACAATGACGTCGGATATGCGCGTATTAGCGGCTTGGTCGTGGCCCGACTGCGTGAATTTGAACCGGCTTAGCATTTCGGGAACAACGAACAACCCACCGATCACAGCCACGATGTTCAGCCCGTCCGAAATCTCGTGAAAGCCAAACGTGAACCGATCTGCCGAGGTTTGAACATCCAACCCGACAAGGGCAGCGGCAAAGCCCAGACAAGCGACCAGAAGGCCCGCGATCCAGTTCCTGCCCGACAGAACGGTCACCATGCACAAGCCGAATATCGCAAGGATCAGAAACTCGGGCGGGCCAAACCAGCGCAACAGCATCCGTGCAATCGGGATGGCAAGCAGAAACGCGCCCGCGCCAATGACACCGCCAATGGCGGATGCCGAAAGGCTAGCGCCCAAGGCCTCGCCGCCGCGCCCCGCTTTGGCAAGCGGATAGCCATCGAGAACGGTTGCGGCGTCAGATGCCGTCGATGGCAAGGCAAAGGCGATTGCAGGAATAGACGTTGACGTATGAACGACCGAATGCATAGCGAACAGGAAAACGGCACCTGCAAGCGGATCCCAAAACAACGCTATCGGCAAACACAGGATGATCCCGATGCGCCCGCCAATGCCGGGGACCAGCCCAGCAATGAATCCCAGCAAAGTCCCTGTGACAAGGGCAGCAGCCATCCCTGCCCAGCCTGCCGACAGGGTCGAAACTATCGTAACGGCGTAGGTGCCTAGCTCCACGCACTATCCATCCGTCGACCGCAACTTAGTAGGTGCATTCATGCCTTGGGTTCAGGGACATTTCCAACCCACAGGCATAGGCGTTCAGGATCAAGGCCCGCGCAGCGTCATCACTTGGGATCAGCGCATCGATCTGTTGAGCCAACGCCTCGCCGGATTTCGCAGCGATCGGTATGCCCTGCAGCTGCGCATCCTTGATGAAGTCGGGGTCTTTGACGATGGCCTCCAACAAAGCAGTCAAGGCCGCTACGTCCGCCGGGTCGGTGTTTGGAGCTGCAAAGAACGCCCGCCCCATCCCGCGGGCCGACTGCACAAATGCGGCAACAGATTCTGGTGCATCAGGGGTTAGAAAATCGGCGAGTGCCGGCAATGACGGGTCCAGCGCCGATAAATCATCGCCGACAATGCTATAGAGCGGAACCACGTCGCCGGATGTTATGAGCGCTTCCAATTCGGACGTTAGCCCAAGTGTAAGCAGGTCTGCATCTCCGGCCATTAGCGTTGCGGCGCGCGCGGACCTATCGAAACCGACAACATTGCGAGTTGGAATACCCGTTATCGCGCTGAGCAGAACACTGACTCTGGATGCTGTCGAAAGCGGGTCGCTGACAGGAAGGATAAGCGGCTCGGCCGGATTTCGGAGCTGGTCCAAGTCTAATTTCAGGTTGGCCCGCGCGGCCATGATGTAGCTTAGGTTTTCAACCGACAAAAGCCAGTGCGCATCGCGCAGATCACCGGCAATAGCCGCAGGATCATCGATTTGTACAAAGGCCAGTTCAGGCGGGCGGATCAGGCCGATTGCCAGTGATCCGACTTCGGTTTGATAGAGTTCCCCGATGCCCGTGACGGCCAGGGGGCCGTCCTTGAACTCGGCGCGGATGATCGTGTCAGGCAGGTGCCTGCGCATATGTGTCGAAAACAGGCTCCAGAACCGTGCCCCGCCGCCACTGTTGGAAAACCCGACCATGACATTCAACGTGCGCCCCGAAAGCTGTTCGCGATAATCCGCGAACGCGCCGCTCGCCGTCAGCGCCATGACTGCGGCTGCACAAAAGACGCGCTTGAGACTGCCAGTGATCGTCATATGAAACCCCAGATGCCAAATGTCGTGACGCTAGTGGAGCGACTAAACCTGCGCAACAGAGAGTATCTGAGATGCCCGTGACCTGAGCTCTGCTTCCCCTCCGATTTTGCGGAGAGCCCGCAGGGTGATGCCTTTGCCTATGCGGCGCGCTTTTCCAATCTGATTTTCATGGCAAACTCCACCGGTGGGATGCGTCCAAGGGCGGAGTGGGGTCTGTGTTGGTTGTAATCCTCCTTGCAGTCGGCGATCTGGCTGCGAGCGTCGTTAGGGCCGAGAACAGCGCTTCGTTCAGGAACTCATCACAACCTTCCGTTAAAGCTCTCGATGAAACCGTTCTGTATGGGCTTTTCGGGCGCGTTGTAATGCCGATCGACAATCGTGCGCTGGCAACAGGACAGGATCGCGGTCGAGGTAAGTGTCGTGCCAATATCGCTGACCATGGTATTTGGCCGACCACGTAGGGCGGGGTACGCGCCGCTAGTGGGCGAAATCCTGCCGGGTGGGTCGATGATGCCGGCGGGCGCCTAGGCCGTGCCGTTCGATATGAACCTAAGTTAGTTATCCGGATGAAGTATCCAAAAGCTACCAGTGCACTGTCGGTCCAACTTCAGCCATTCGTACAACTCGCATCGAAAGACCGCAGACCTCCAGTCCTGTCGATTACTGCCCAGTCTGGCCTGATCGATCGGTCAAGGACCGCTCTACGCGCTTCATGGCTCAAATCTCGCTTCCGCAGCGAACGGCCGCTTTCCACCGATTCTGTGGAAAAACAACGTGTTGCTGGCGCAGTATGTAGCGTTTTGAAAGCGGCGTGAGGGCCTTTCCTATCAGGCTGCTCGCGGTTTCTGCGGTGCGGGAAAGGTCTTCGCCAGTTTGCGGAGGTTCTGGGCGGTCGCGGCGAGGAGGAATTCGTCGTTTGCACCGCATGGTCCGCGTAATCGGAGCCGTCCCAGGCCGAGAATACGTTTGAGGTGGGCGAAGAGCATCTCGACCTTCTTCCGGAGCTTCATCGAGATCTCGTATTGCTTGGTTTGGGCGATGTCGCGGGCGACCTGGCGGGCGTCCTCGTGCTCTTCGCGGGTGATCTTGCGGGCATCCGCGTTCGGGCAGCACTTCGCTTTTGACGGGCAATCCTGGCAGGTCAGTTTCAACGCGCGATACCGCGCGACGCCTTTCCCGGTCGGGCCGCGATTGGGGTCTGAGTAATTCCGGCGGAACTGCTTGAGCGCCTGACCTTCGGGGCAGATGTATTGATCGTTCTCGGCGTCCCATTCGAAGTCCGCCCGCGTCCATGTGCCATCGTTGCGTCCGGATTTGTCAAAGACGGGAATGTGTGGAGCGATCTGGCGGTCGACCAGCCAGCCCAGCATGGGACCAGTGCCATAGGCGGTGTCCGCGATCAGTCGCTCGGGGTGCAGATCAAACGTCTCTTTGACACGATCCAGCATGGTCTTGGTTGCCCCAGGCTCAGCGCACCACCGGCATGTCCATCCGCTTCTGCGAAGGTTATGGAAGATCGCTTTCGCCCGTGCCATGCGGGCTTTCCGGTTCAGGACAAAGCTTACGTCCACAAAGAGGGATAGTCTGCCTGGCGGAGCGTCGCCCATCGAAATGGCTTCAGGATCAGGTGCTGGCATTGCTGCCTCTGCTATTTGAGGGCGTCAGACGGGTTAACCTACTGATTTCGCTATCTGTGTCGATTTTAACCCGTCCAGCTCGGGGATATTGTCGCAAGGAACGGGCGGCTGGAGCCGCGCGCAGGGCATTTCTGGCGTCAGGGGCGGTCACAGAGCCACATCTCGCCACTGAGAGGCGCTAGGAGCCATTCTGGAGCCTCAGTGCGGTCCTCTCGCGCCGCTCGTCGAGTTGGGCGCGAGCGGCTTCCTGTGCGCTCCGGCCAATTGCTTGCGAAAGCCCGAAGGCTTTACCTCTGAGCATGGGCGGAGCCGGATGCTTGCAGGGTTGGCCCGCAACATACCCGGCCCACTCCAAAGCGCTGGCCTCAGCATCATTGCGGTTGTTCACATCGATCTGCCAGCCGCCGCAAACCGAGCGGGAGGCAGTGTCTTGCTCGTAGGCGATACGGACGAATTCGGCCGAACTGCCCGAAACACGCTCGACAAGACCGACAAGCCTCGGAATCTCGCGCGTTGGCCAGAACAGGCCCAAATGGAGATGTGCACCCAGCCGCTTGCCAATGTCCCGTCCCCACAGAGCGACGAAGGGAATGCAGGCCGAGCGACAAAGGCGCGCAAGCTCGCTGCGGAAATAAGCCTCGCGCTCCCACTCACCCATCCCAAGGCAATGCCCTTCTTTACGCTCCCCAGCCGACTTCAGAGCGCTCCAGGATACCGTCAGGCCCACCGTGATTGGCCAGTCGCTGAGGAAGGCCAAGTGCACCGCATCGGCGAATGACCGTTCCCGCTCCCTCTGGCGGCGTCGGACATGCCGGGAAATGGAGTACCTATTTTGCCCTACTATTAGGTGTTGCTTTGGGCGCCGGGCCTGTGGGCTTTGATGTCTCAGGCTTTTTCCTGCCGGTGACGCTGCGACTTGTCGCAAGTTTGGACACGGGCAAAACAGTCAGGAATTGCAGTTCAGGCTTCATCGGGCGCCCAGCGCGTCAATGGCGGCGTCGATTTCGGTCTCTCGCCAATAGAGGCGGGCACCGATCTTGATCGGGGGCGGCAGCCGCCCGCTTTCGACGTCGCGATAGATCGTGCTGCGCCCCCGGCCGCCGAGCTTGGCCTGCAGATCGCGGAAGTTTAGGTAAAGCATGTCAGTGCTCCAATGGGTTTCGATGTGCCCAAGTTAAGCTATTGACCATGCTACGAAAATATAGGGGACTTCATCTCCCCTACAGGTTTTTGAAGTCCCCCATACCTCGAAACGCAATTTCTGACGATGAGGGCGTTGAACCTACAAACCAGTTTCCAGAAACGCCCGGGTTTCATCTTGCGGATAGGCGGGCGGAAAATCTTCAAACCCGCCTGGCATAGAGCCAATCACGCTCCAGGGGTTCTTGAAGTGGTCCGGCACACGTTGGATCAGGACCTGCTCGATTCGTGCTGCAGTGTGCAGAGCCATGGTGAGAGTCTCGGGCGTTCGGTTGAACAAGTGCATCGCGAGAAAATGCTCGGTGCAGACCACTTCCGCTGCACACAGGTGCGCTACCGGCTCGAATTCCTTGTAGGCCTTGCGGATATCTTCTGGGCTGGATGGCGCAGACAGATCGTTTAGTGACCATTCGCCATCGAACCGGAATGATTTCAATGGCCGGGCGTTCGGGCCAAGTTTCTTGTAGGCCGCGAGGGCCTTAGATACGACCTTGGTGGCTGCATAGAGCGACGGTTGCTCATTGCCTCTCTCTAGTAGCAATAGAAACGCCAGCACGGTATAGCCGCAGACGGTTACACGCCCTTGCTTCTTTGACGCCCACGCCGACGCCGCGAGAGACAATGGAGTTGGTGCCCATTCCTCGGGACCGATTTTTAGATAGCGCAACCGCTCATCTGATGCCAAGAGAAGTGCCTGCCTGCGCATGTCAGTGTCGTCATGGAAATACGTGAAGGCAGCGAGGATTTCTGACGCATTCTCTACAAGGGCGCCGGTCTCTGTGCAAAGATTGAGGTGCCTCATTTTGTCGCCAATCTTAATAGACTGCCGGACTCCCCGATAACATGGCTCGCCCAACGCTCCATCAACATGTGCCTTTGCTCAAGGAAGTCCGTTCGACGATAGGCGCGCTCCACCGCCCCGGCCGTGACGTGGCCAAGGCAGGTTTCCGCAACCTCGCGCGGGACGTTGGTGGCCTCTGCCGTCCAAACCCTGAAACTCGTCCTAAATCCGTGCGGCCGTTCGACCATGCCCCGCCGTTTCATAAGGGCGGCCATGGTCATGTCGGATATCACTCCCTTTCGGACACCCGGGAAAAGATAGCCTTCACGTTCGACCTTGCTGGCCTCTGCAATGACGGCCCGCGCTTCAGTGGATAGAGGCACCCGGAATTCTGAGGTCGCCCCGGCGCGGCTCTTTATGTTCTCGGCTGGGATCGTCCAGATGTCACCCTTGATCTCGCTCAGGTGGAAGGCCCGCAGCGGCCCCGAGCGAACGCCCGTCAGGATCAGGAGGCGCAGGGCCAGTTCGGCGGTCGTGCCACCCGATAGGCTCCGGTAGAAAGCGGGCACTTCCTGCCACGGAAGGGACGGTATGTGCTCGACCTTGTGGCGTTGCTTGCCCAGAAGCGCGCGAGCCTTGTCAGTTGCCTGCAGGTCCACATCGAGGCCCAGCGCTGCGGCATGGCGAAAGCAGATTGCCAGTCGGTTGATCGCCTTCCGGGCAGTCTCGGCCTTGTCGTGCCAGATCGGGGCGAGCGTGTCGCGAATATCCTGTTGATTAATCTCCGACACCGGCATCTGCCCGAGCTTGGGCAAAACGTGGAGCTTGAGCGGCGTGAACCAGCGGCCCGCCTCGCCGTCGCGCTTCAGTTCGGCCTTGCGGCTTTCAAAGGCATCGAAGGCGATATCCTTGAGCAGGTGCATATTGCGCGCGGCATCGCGGCGCTGGGCTTCTCGCCGCTTGATAGGATCATCGCCCTGCCTCACATTCGCCCGCCAGCCCTCTGCCGCCTCACGGGCTTCCCTGAGGGACACGTCCGGGAACCGCCCCAAGCCCATTTCGTGCCGTCTGCCGTGGAGTGTGTAGCGCAGCACCCATTTGCCGCCATCTTCCTGCGGCTTGTAGAGCCATAGACCGCCGCCATCGGAATACTTGCCCCGATCCGCCGCTTTCAGGCCCGCAGAGCTGAGCTTGTTCAGAGTGTGCGTCATTCCGGTCCCCCTTTTGGTCCCCTTCTATATGTGGGGTATCATGGGGCAGAATGAAACACCCTGAAACGACAGAGGTCAACAGTACTTAGGTTAAACTTAAGGTCCGGTGTCCCGCTATGCACCAAGATATAGGAGTTGGATGCAGCCCCCGGGCACCACTTTTCAAAGCGTTACCGAGTGAAACGCGCAGAGATTTTGATCGCTCGTGTAATTCTTGTGTAACAAAGGCCGTTTTCTTGCCCGCCCCCCCATAAGCCGACGAAAGACACAGGTCTGAAGGAGTACGACCAGCTTACCGCTCAGGACTGAGATGATTAGAGAGCCGTCTGCAGGTGACAGTATCCCTCGGTCAAACGGCAACGTGTCTTGCAGATAACCCCTGTGGATCATACTTCTGGAATATCCGGCCGCCGATGGATTCGATGACGCGATACTTCTTTGCCTTTATCTTGGTGGTTTCCGTCGCTTTGCTCGGCGTCCTGCCGCATGCCACCATGGCGACGGGTTCGCACGAAACGTCGGCGACCTGTCATCAAGAGCTGAATGTTTCAGGCGCGCATAGCCCCACGATAGACCAGTGCGACGCTTCCGATCAGTCGATGTCCGGGGCCTGCGCCAGCGCCTGTCTGGGAACAACGGCGATCTGGTCTTCCGCTTCGGACCCGGCGCCGATGACCTATCGCCCGGTTCTGCACCGGCTTGCTCGGTCGCCGATCTTGCACGGCCGCTCGGGCGAGACGGCTGAGCGACCTCCCAGATCCATCTGAACGTTGCTGACCGAGGCCGGTACCCGGCTTTTCACAAACGCCGCCCTTTTCGGGGCCAGATGGATAAATGGAAATGACACATAATCTGACACGCCGCGGCTTGCTGGCCGCAACTGCAGCGATGGCGACGGCCGCCTCTTTGCCGCGTCTTGCCGCCGCGCAATCCGCGCCCTTGTCCCTCACCGCCGCGACCCGGGTCATCGAGGTGAACGGGCGGGCCGCCACCGTGATGGGGCTGGCGAACGCCTCGGGCGGACAGGGTCTTATTCTGAACCCGGGCGAGCGGTTCCGGGTCAATCTGACGAACACGCTTGATGAAGATACGATCATCCATTGGCATGGGCAGATCCCGCCCAACGCGCAGGACGGGGTGCCGGACCTGCCGCTGCCGCTGATGACGCCGGGCGAGACCCGCAGCTTCGATTTCGAGGCCCGCGTCGGCACGCACTGGATGCACAGCCATGTGCCGGTGCAGGAGATGAGCCTGCTGGCCGCGCCGCTGATCGTGCGCCGCCCCGAGGATCTCGCCGCCGACCGGCAAGAGGTGGTGATGTTCTTGCATGACTTCTCGCACCGCCCTGCGGCAGAAGTGCTGACCGAGATCACGGGCGGGGCGGCCGATCACGACATGGCCGACATGGGCGCCACGACGGACCAGAAGGGTGGCATGGCCGGGATGGATCATTCGGGGATGTCGATGCCCGGCATGGCGATAAACAGCCAGGGTTCTGGCGGCATGGCGATGGGCGGCATGGAGATGGACCTGAACGATTACGACTTTGACGCCTACCTCGCCAACGACCGGACGCTGTCGGACCCCGAGGTGATCGCGGTCGAGCGGGGTGGTCGCATTCTCTTGCGCGTGGTCAATGCCGCCGCAGCGACGTCGTTCTGGGTGGATACGCAAGCACTTCCGGCGCGCCTCGTGGCGGTGGACGGGCATCCCGTGCAGCCCATAGCAGGCACCCGCTTCGGTCTGGCCATGGCGCAGCGCGTCGATCTTGAATTCGATCTTCCGGGTGCCGGAGCCTTCCCGATCCTCGCTTTGCGCGAAGGCGCGCGAGAGCGGACGGGAATTGTTCTGGCCACGCCGGGCGCAGAGGTGCGGCGGATTGAAGGTCTGGCTGATACCGAAAGCGGCGCCTTCGACACCGATCTTGGCCAGGAGGGAATGCTGCGAGCGGCGCTGGCCGAAGCCGCGACCCCGCTGGCCACCCGGCCGGTGGATCGTTCCCACATGATCATGCTGGGCGGCGCGATGCAGCCCTACCTCTGGACCATCGACGGCCAGCGCTGGGGCAGCCACAAGCCGATCACCGCGCGTACCGGCGAGCGCGTGGCGCTGTCGTTTCACAACATGTCGATGATGGGCCATCCGATGCACCTGCACGGCCATGTCTTCCAGGTGGTGAACGTCAATGGCCGCGCCATCAGCGGCGCCATCCGCGACACCGTCTATGTGCCGCCGATGTCGATGGTGACGGTGGCGCTTGATGCCGGCGAGGCGGCCCGCTGGATGCTGCATTGCCATCACATGCCGCATCTTTCGACCGGCATGATGACTGAATTTGCGGTCTCGGCCTGAGCCGATGCTGTCGGCAGGGGTGATCCCTGCCGGACGGTCCATCACCGGCGCACCAGCGTCCCCCGGGTTCGACCCGGGCGGGCCTCTGGCTGCGTCGATACAGCCACTAACCCGGGCAGATGCTAGGGTGGCGGCGGAACGACAGGAGATTTCGACATGAAGAGAACACTTATCGCCACCCTGATCCTCGCGGTTGCTGCGGGGGTGGGCTGGTACTGGACCCAAACCTCCGCACCCGGGGTCGACGCTCCGACAGGCCAATCAGCGACCGAGCCCGCACCCGCGCAAGCCGGGGCTGCGCTGGTCGAGGTCATGGTTCCCGAAGCGCTCTCGGCAGAGGCCCGAACCGGCGAGACCTATTTCAACGCGGTCTGCGCCTCCTGCCACGGTGCGAATGCAGCCGGACAGGACGGCGTCGCCCCGCCGCTCGTGCACCGCATCTACGAGCCGTCGCATCATGGCGACATGGCTTTCGTTCTGGCGGCACGGAACGGTGTGCGGGCGCATCACTGGCCGTTTGGCAACATGCCGCCGGTCAAGCAACGCCTAACCGATGCCGAGCTTGCCGCGCTCGTGGCTTACGTGCGCGAATTGCAGCGCGCGAACGGGATCAACTGATGCGGGTCAAGGTCAGGCGGTCGTGGCGCGCGCCCCGAAGGCCGATGTGATGAGGCCCGCCATCATCGTGCCTGTCGCGGCGATACTTGCCGCAACTGTCGTGGGTGTTTCGGTTCTGATCTCGCGCGATGATGGCGCGGTCGCGCGCGGGCAGGTCCTCTACGACGCAAACTGCGCGGCCTGCCATGGGGTGGAGTTCGAAGGGCAACCAGACTGGCGAAGTCCCGGCACCGACGGTCTCTACCCGGCGCCGCCGCATGACGCTACGGGCCACACCTGGCATCATACGGATAGCGTCCTGATCGCCTATATCACGCTGGGCGGCGAGGCGGCGCTGGCCGAGAAGGGTGTTGCCTTCGACAGCGGCATGCCCGGGTTCGGCGGTATCCTGAGCGAGGCCGAGATCGCTGAGATCCTTGACTACATCAAATCGCGCTGGCCCACCCGCGAGCGCCAGTTCCAGTCCGAACGGACCAAGGCGGATACCGATTAGGCCAAGGCCTCAGGCCGGCGTGGCAGGGTAGCCTGCTGCGGCCAGCGCCGTCTGTACGTTTGCCACATCGGCGCGGCTGTCCAGTGCGATCCGCCGCGCCGCCATGTCGAACTCGATCCGTGCCTCGGGGTCAAGAGCGTGGATGGTCTTTTCGACCGTTGCCTTGCAATGGCCGCAGCTCATGTCGGGAATGTGGAACTTGGTCATGCGTATCTCCTTTTTGATTTGCTTACAGATCAACCCGCCGCAACCGCAATGCGTTGGAAATGACCGAGACCGATGACAGGCTCATCGCCGCCGCCGCGATCATCGGCGACAGCAAGAGCCCGGTGAACGGATAAAGCAGCCCGGCCGCGATCGGCACGCCAAGGGCGTTGTAGGCGAAGGCAAAGAACAGGTTCTGCTTGATGTTGCGCAGCGTCGCGCGGGCCAGTTTCCGCGCCCGAACGATGCCCATCAGGTCGCCGCCCAGCAAGGTGATGCCGGCACTTTCCATCGCCACATCGGCGCCGGTACCCATCGCGATACCGACATCGGCGGCGGCCAGCGCGGGCGCATCGTTTACCCCGTCGCCCGCCATGGCGATCTTGTGGCCATCGCGGCGCAACTGGTCGATCAGGTCCTTCTTGTCCTCCGGCAGGACGCCCGCGCGCACCTCGTCGATGCCCAGCTTTCCCGCCACCGCCTGCGCGGTGCGCGCATTGTCGCCGGTTGCCATGATGACGCGCAGCCCTTGCGCGTGCAGTTCGCGGATCGCCGGCGCGGTGCTGTCCTTGATCGGATCGGCAACCGCCACGATCCCCGCAAGCGCGCCATCGACGGCCACGAACATCGCGGTCTTGCCCTCGGCGCGCAGGGTGTCGGCGGCCACCTCGGCCGCGGCCGTATCGAGACCCATCTCCAGCATCATCGCGGCATTGCCAAGCGCCACCACGCGCCCGTCAACACGGCCCTGCACCCCCTTGCCGGTGACCGCCTCGAAATCGGTGGCGTCCTTGCGCGCCGCCCCCTGCGCCTCTGCCCCCTCGACAATCGCCTCGGCAAGTGGGTGCTCCGAACCACGCTCCAGCGCCGCGGCAAGGGACAAGAGGTCGCCCTCGGCCATATCGCCAAGGGCCACAGTATCGGTCAGCGTCGGCTTGCCCATCGTCAACGTGCCGGTCTTGTCGACGATCAGCGTATCGACGCCCGCCATGCGTTCCAGCGCCTCGGCATCCTTGATCAGCACGCCCGCCTGCGCCCCACGCCCGGCCGCTGTGGTAATGGAAATCGGCGTGGCGAGGCCCAAAGCACAGGGGCAGGCGATGATCAGCACCGAGACCGCCGAGGCGATGGCAAAGACCAGCGCCGGTTCCGGCCCGAAGATAATCCACGCGCCAAAGGCGAAGAGCGCCACGCCCACGACAGTCGGGACGAACACCGCCGACACCCGGTCGGCCATCCCCTGAATGGGCGCGCGGGAGCGGCGAGCGTTTGAGACCATCGCCACGATCTGCGCCAGCACGGTGTCGGCCCCAACCTTGCCCGCCTCGATCACCAGGCTGCCATTTTTGTTGATCGTGGCCCCGGTCACCGCATCGCCAGGCCCCTTTTCCACCGGCATCGACTCGCCGGTCAGCATGCTCTCATCCAAACTGGACCGCCCGTCGATCACCACGCCGTCCACCGGCACCGCATCGCCGGGCCGCACCCGCAGCCGGTCACCCGCCATCACGTTTTCCAGCGGCGCGTCGTATTCCGTGCCGTCGGGCAGGATCCGCCGCGCGGTCTTGGGTGCGAGGTCCAGCAATGCGCGGATCGCATCGCCGGTGCGTTCGCGCGCCCGCAGTTCCAGCACCTGGCCGACAAAGACCAGGGCCACGATCACCACCGCCGCCTCGTAATAGGTGCCGACGCTGTGGCCCATCCGGTAGGCCTGCGGAAAGACGCCGGGCAGGAAGGTCGCCACGATGGAATAAAGATAGGCCGCCGCCACACCAAGCGAGATCAGCGTCCACATGTTCGGCGACCGGTTCACGAACGACTCCCAGCCGCGCTTGAAGAACGGCAGCGCCGCCCAAAGGATGATCGGCGTCGCCAGCACGAACTCCAGATAGCTGGCGTTCTGATGGCCTATCCAATCGCGCACCGGCAGGGCAACAAGCTCGCCCATCGTCAGGATAATCAGGGGCACGGCTGCTGCCGCCGAAATCCACATCCTGCGGGTGAAGTCCGACAGCTCGTGGCTGGGCTCATCCGAGGGCAGCATCGGCTCCAGCGCCATGCCGCAGATCGGGCAGGCGCCCGGCGCGTCCCGGATGATTTCGGGATGCATCGGGCAGGTGTACTGGACGTTGACCGGGGCAGCTTTCACATGCCCTTCGGCCCGGCCCGATGCGTAGAACCACGGATCGGCGTTGAACCTGGTCTGGCATCGCTCCGAACAGAAATGAAAGGTCTTGCCCTGAAACTCCGCGTGCCGGGTGTCTGGCCCGACCGCAACCGTCATCCCGCAAACCGGGTCCTTTGCGGTCTCGGCACCTTCGGGAATGTCGGACTTCGCGTGATGATGATCGTGTTCCATGTTTGCCATCTTTCATCTGATTCATCCCTTCCTGAGGCATCCAGTGACTGGAAGGTCAAGCCTTGTTTAGTGGCGATCGTGATCGCCCTCGATTATCGGATGCCGCGCTGAAAAGACGCGCTCACACAGGAACACCAAGCCGTGCCGAAACCTCAGCCACCGCACACCAGCACTGGCCTACCCCCTGGTGGCGATCCACAGCAGGGGCAATCCGGTGATCAGGCCGAGACCCAGCACCGTCCATGTGGTCCGACCAAGGTCTCCGCTGACCGCCTCGCCGCCCACATGCGCAAGAACGAAACTCGCCGGAACGATGCCCGCCAGCGTCGCCATTGCGAAACGCCACGCGTGCACGCGGCTGAGGCCTGCGGCGTAGCTGATAATGTCGAACGATACGAACGGCATCAGGCGGCTTGCGAAAACCGTCCACGTCAGGGCGTTCTGCGACCCAAGCAGCCCTGCATCGACCGAGGTGCCAAACACCCGCCGCAAGACATCATGCCCCAGAATCCGCGCCAAACCGAACGCGATCAGCGCCCCAAGCTCGGCGCCGATCACCACCTGAACCGTGCCCCAGAGATGCCCGTAGGCCGCCCCGGCAGCCAGCGCAATCGGCGCGCTCGGAATCGGACTGGCGACCACTGCCACGGTCATCAGGCTGATGATCAGGACCGGCCCCCAGAGGCCCGCGCGCGCCACCAATGCTTCAAGCGCCTCGCGGTCCAGAAGTTGCTTGGCATCGATCAGCACCGACGGCGCGAACCACCAGACCCAGATCCCGGCAAGCCCGATGACCGCCATCGTCGCAATGACAGCGGTGCGCAGCCGCATTCAGATCGCCTCGACCGCCTTCTTCAAAAGGTCGCGCACCTGACCCGCGACGGCATGCAATTCGGCATTGTCGATTGCCTGCATCGAGGCCACCGGGTCAATCGCGCTGACCTCGACCCCGCCATCGACCTCGCGCAGGATCACATTGCAAGGCAGCATCGCACCGACGCGCGGCTCTATCCCAATGGCCTGATGCGCCATTTTCGGGTTGCAGGCCCCGAGGATGCGATAGGCGGGCATCTCGACGTCCAGCTTCTTCTTCATCGTCGCCTTGACGTCGATCTCGGTCAGGATGCCAAAACCCTTGTCGGTCAAAGCCGCGCGGGTCCGCGCATCGACGGCGTCAAAATCAGCACCTGCTATCAGGCGGTTGATCGTATAGTCCATTGCAATTCCTTTCAGTTCACTTGCGCAGATATTTGACCAACGCCGCAATGGCGAGGCCGGCCAGCACCAGGATGACAATCCCCCAGAGCCAGCCAAAGCCCATACCATAACCCATACCATAGTCGTTCATCATCGTTGCCTCCTGATCCGTGACGGAGTTGCCCCCGCCAACCGGCACCTGGCTCGGTTGGCGGGGGAAAGCGCCTCAGTTGTTGCCCATCATGCCCTGACCCGCGCCCGGCATGCCGCCCTGCCGACTGCTCATGTGACCTTGCATCTTCGCGGCCATTGCGGCCATTTCGGCTTCTGTCACCTGCGCATCGCCGTCCGGATCGTGCATCTGGAAGGCGCGTACTGTCATTGGCCGGGTATGGGCCGCGTGCATCGCGGCGAATTCCTCCAGCGACAAAGTGCCATTGGCGTCGGCGTCATAGGTTTTGAGTTCGCCCTGGATGCCTGCGGTCATTTCTTCGGGGCTGATCGTGCCGTCCTCGTTGCTGTCAAACCCCGCCATCGCATGGCCTTGGGCGCCGCCCATCATCATGCCAATGCCGCCATGGCCACCCATCATGCCGTCATGGCCCCCCATCATGCCCATTCCGCCGCCCATGCTCTGGCCATGCTGCATCTGGGTCTGCTGGGCGATCACCGGCACCGCTACGGCGGCAAGGCCAAGGGCGGCAACAGCGGCAAGGGTGAATTTCGTTGAGCGTTTCATTTTGTCTCTCCTGGATTTGCTTGCGATGAGACCAATCTGGCGGGCAGGTGTCCCACAGGTTTGTCAGCCGGACCGGTGTTTTGTATCAAACTGTCGCAAGCAGCGGCGCTGAGAGGGTTTGCGACAATCTTGTCGTGCGCGCAGCCAGCAGGTTCGGCTAGGGTCATCGTCAGGAGACACGTCGATGCCCCATCCGCCGCATATTCTGATTGTCGATGACCACCGCGAGATCCGAGATGCGCTGGTCAGGTATCTCGACAAGAACGGCATGCGCGCAACCTCTGCCGCAGATGCGGTTGCAATGGATGCGGCGATGAAGGTCGGACAGTTCGATCTGATCGTGCTCGATGTGATGATGCCGGGCGAGGATGGCCTGTCGGTCTGCCGCCGTCTGCGCGCAGAGGGCGGTATTCCGATCCTGATGCTGACCGCCCTGGGCGATGAAACCGACCGCATCGTCGGGCTCGAGGTCGGCGCCGATGACTATCTGCCGAAACCGTTCAACCCGCGCGAGTTGCTGGCCCGGATCAAGGCGATCCTGCGCCGGTCCAAGCGGGTCGAAGTGGCGGGCGGCAGTCTTGCCGGGCACCGGCTGGCATTCGACCGCTGGGTGTTGGATACCGACCGCCGGACCCTGACCGACACGGACGGCGCCGAAGTGGCACTGACCACTGCCGAGTTTCGCCTGCTGACGGTGTTTCTGGAACGCCCGCGCTTCGTCCTAAGCCGCGGGCAGTTGCTTGATCTGACCTCGGGCCGCGCGGCGCAGGTGTTCGACCGCACCATCGACAACCAGATCAGCCGCCTGCGCCGCAAGATCGAGGCGGATCCCGCCAAGCCCGCGCTGATCACCACCATCTGGGGCGGTGGGTACAGCCTGTCCGCCGATGTGAAGGAGATGCAGTGAGCCTTGGGCATTCCTCCCTGCGCCGGTTGTTTCCGCGATCTCTGGGGGGGCAGCTCTTGGCGATGTTGTTGCTGGCATTGACCGTCACGCAGGGGCTTGGCCTCGTGTTGCTGACCGACGAGCGTAACCGCGCCGTGCGGGCAGCCCTGGGGTTGGAGGCGGCAGGGCGCGCGGCGAATGTGGTCTTGCTGCTGGACGATGCCCCTGCCGATCTGCGCCCATCGATCCTGCGAGCCGCGGATTCGCCACTGGTCAGGTTTGAAGTAGGGTCCGAGCCGGAAGCGTCCCATGACGGCAGCAATGCCGACGTCGTTCTGCGCCAGATCCGGCAGATCCTTGGTGAACCGGAGCGGCAGGTCCAGGTGGATGTCCATGCGCTTGCAGGTGATCCATTTCCCATGCCCGACGACATGCCCGCCGCAATGCGCCCGATGCACCAGGCGATGATGGCCGGACGAACCGACCCTATCGAGATGACGCTGTCGATCCGTCTGGCGGACGGGGAATGGCTGAACGTGCGGACGATGTTTCATCGACCCGCCCTGCAGCTTTCACCGCAAGCGCTGCTGCCGCTGCTGTTGATGGCCTTGGCGGTGGTTCTGGTGGCCTGGTGGACCGCGCGGCGGGTCGTCGGCCA
>JBBKVJ010000074.1:0-5095 GCA_037968375.1 Paracoccaceae bacterium
AGGCAACATCATGCAGGTTCCCGGCCCTCACTGCTGCAAGGATCTCGGTCGGGCCGGGAACCTGCATGATGTTGCCTTCAGGCACGCCGGAGGCCTTGGCGGCCTCGATGTTGGAATAGCCGGCACCGGTGACCATCACCGCACCGTTGGTCTTGATGTCTTCGTATGTCTGGATCCCCTTGGGGTTGCCCGCAGCGACGATGAAGGCGTCGCCAATCACCGCCATTGGCTCGGAAAAGGCGATATTCTCGCAGCGCGAGGTGAGGATGTTCATGCCGCCAGTGATGATGTCAAAGCGACCGGCCTGAAGCCCCGGGATTAAACCGCCCCATTCGGTCTGCACCGGCGCGATATTCGTGTAGCCCATCTTGGCCAGGACGCCGATCGCCTCGGCGTTGACAAAACCCTTCGGGCTGCCGTCTTCGCCCGGATAGGCAAACGGCACCTCATTGGCAAAGCCGATACGGATCGTCTCGCCGGCCTTGATCCGATCCATCAGCGGGCCCGCAACGGCCGAAACAGCAGAAGCGCCAAGCACGATGCCGGCGGCAATCGCGGTCCTCATCAGTGATTTCTTCATGTCGTTCTCCCCGGTTTTTTTGCCTTCGACCGATAGGGTCGAAGCTCCTTTGTTGTGCACAGCATCGACTGTATGAAGGTTGTGTCAAGAGACTTGGCGCGAAACTTCCCGCTATTCCCTTGATTTTCTTGCGAAAGCAAAAGCTAAGACCTAGAGTTGTGCACAATTGAACGTCGGTAGAGGGAACGAGGATCGTATGGGATTGAATCATGCGCCGTTTGGTGCGGAGGAATACACGCGCCGAATCGCCAAGACTCGCGCCGCAATGGCTGCCGCCGGAATCGACGTGCTGTTTGTGACCGACCCGTCAAACCAGGCATGGCTGACCGGTTATGACGGCTGGTCATTCTATGTCCATCAGGGTGTCATTCTGGCGCTGGATGGCGATCCGGTCTGGTGGGGCCGCAGCCAGGACGCGAACGGGGCAAAACGCACCGTCTGGATGACCGATCACCGGATTGTCGGCTATGCCGACAGCTATGTCCAGTCAACGACCCAACACCCGATGGAGGATCTGGCCAGAAATCTGACCGACATGGGCTTTGCCAAGGCCAGGGCCCGGATCGGCGTCGAGATGGATAACTACTACTATTCTGCAAAGGCCCACGCCGTTCTGGACGCGGCGCTGCCGAACGTGACCCTTGTCGATGCGACAGCGCTGGTCAACTGGCAGCGGATGGTGAAATCCGATGACGAGATTGCCTTCATGCGCAAGGCCGCGGCGATTTCGGAAAAGATCATTCGGCTTGGGATCGAACTGGCGCGGCCTGGCCTGAAAAAGAACGAACTGGTGGGCGAGATCAGCCGCGCCGCCCTTTACGGTGTTGGTGACGACTGGGGCGACTATCCGGCCATCGTGCCGCTGACCCCCTCGGGCATTGACGCAACCGCCCCTCATTTGACCTGGGACGGCGCCCCGATGAAGGCGGGAGAGGCCACGTTCTTCGAGCTTTCGGGCTGCTACCGCCGGTATCATGCACCGCTTTGCCGCACGGTCCACCTTGGCAAACCGCCACAAGATATGATCGATGCCGCACAGGCGCTGACCGCGGGACTTGAAGCCGGGCTGGAGGCCGCCCGCACGGGCAATCGGGCTTGCGACGTGGCCAACGCGCTGGCATTCGAGCTTGAAAAGGTCGGGATCACGCGTTCGGCGCGTGCGGGCTATCCGATCGGGCTCTCCTATCCGCCCGACTGGGGCGAGCGCACCGCGTCGTTCCGGGCGAGCGATCAGACCATCCTTGAACCCGGCATGACCTTCCACTTCATGCCGGGCCTGTGGATGAGCGATTGGGGCTTGGAAACCACCGAATCCATCCTGATAAAGCCCAGCGGTCCGGCCGAGCCGTTCTGCAATGTCGAGCGCAAGTTGTTTGTGAAGGACTGAAGCCGTGGCAATACTCGATGACACCAAACTGCTGCTGTGCCAGATGATCGCGTATCCGACGGTTTCAACCGACAGCAATCTTGCGCTGATCGAATTCCTGGCCGATCGCCTTCAGTCGGTCGGGGCGCGGGTCGACGTCTATTCCGATGCCACTGGCGAGAAAGCCAACCTATTCGCCACGCTGGGGCCAGATGTCGATGGTGGCATCGTGTTGTGCGGGCATTCCGACGTCGTGCCTGTCACCGACCAGGACTGGGCGACCGATCCATTCGCGATGATAGAGCGCGACGGAAAGCTGTTCGGTCGGGGCAGTTGCGACATGAAAGGCTTCATCGCCGCCGCAGTGGCGATGGCGCCGGTCTATGCAGAGCGCGTGCGCGATAGGCCAATCCACTTTGCCTTTACCCATGACGAAGAGACTGGCTGCCTTGGCGCGCAGGCTCTGGCGCAGGTATTGCAGGCCCAGGGAATTCGGCCAGGCGTCGCGATCATTGGCGAGCCGACCTCGATGCGTGTCATTGAGGGGCACAAGGGGTGTTTCGAATACTCCACCCACTTCACCGGGCTCGAAGGTCATGGCTCTGCTCCGGCGCTTGGCGTGAACGCGGTGGAGTTTGCCGTGCGCTACGCCGGCCGGCTCTTGGAGCTGAAAGAAATGCTCAAGGCGCGCGCTCCTGCGAACGGCCGGTTTGACCCGCCATGGACCACGATCAATACCGGCGCCTTGGTCGGCGGTATCGCCCACAACGTCATTCCCGGCAAAGCCCGGATCGACTGGGAAATGCGCCCGGTGCAAGGTGGCGACGCGGATTTCGTGAAGGCGGATCTGCGTCATTATTGCGCACACACCCTTCTGCCTGCGATGCGCGAGGTCAGTGCCTCGGCGGATATCATCACAGAGGTGATTGGCGAGATTGATGGCCTCATTCCCGCTGAAGCAAATGAGGCGCGCGATATTCTGATGGAGCTGACCGGTTCGAATGGCGCCGATCTTGTGGCCTTCGGAACCGAGGCGGGCATCTTCCAAAAGCTTGGCATGTCGACGGTGGTCTGTGGCCCGGGGGCCATCGAACAGGCGCACAAGCCAGACGAGTATCTGTCGGTTGATCAGCTTTCGGAGTGTCTGACCATGCTGGACGGTTTAAGCGACAGACTTGCACCTCAGGGACAACCATGACGACCACCGCTGCCCCTGCAAGCCCAGATCACCTGATGTTCTGGCGGGCAGCGCCAATCATATTCCTGTTGTTTTGGTCGGGGGGCTACAGCTTTGCCAAGCTCGGGTTGGCGCATATTGAACCCATGACCATGCTGACCCTGCGGTATGGTCTGGCATTGCTGGCACTTCTGCCGTTCTTGCTGCGCAAAGGCATCCACTGGCCGGTGGCGCCGCGCCACTGGGCCGCGCTCGCGCTGACCGGTTTCTTGATCCAGGGGGTCTATTTCGGGCTGGCCTATCTTGCGATGAAGCGTGGCATGAATGCTGGAACCACGGCCATCATTATGGCGCTGCAGCCGATCCTGGTCGCCGCCGTGGCCCCCCTCCTCATCGCACGGCCGGCGCGCCGCACGGCCTGGTTTGGGCTTTTGCTCGGCTTTGGCGGGGTCATTCTGGTGGTTCTGTCCCAAGGCCGTCTCGGACCAAGCTCCTGGATAGCTGTGACCTTGGCACTCGGCGCACTTTGCGGCATCACCACAGCCACTTTGTTCGAGGCATGGAACGGCAAGAAAACTGATCCGGCCGTCAGCGGGATCGTGCAATACGCTGTCGGATTCCTGGTGCTTCTGCCAGTCGCTTGGTTCAGCGAGACCATGGTGATCAATTGGCATCCCGATCTGATCATCGCCCTTGTCTACCTCGTCATTGCCAATTCGATCATTTCGGTCGGCCTGTATATTGCGCTGCTGCAACGCGGTGACGCCACGCGAATTTCGGCCTTGATGTATCTGGTGCCGCCGCTTGCCATGGTCCTGGCCTGGGCGATCCTTGGCGAAGTGGTAACCCCGCTGGCACTGGTGGGTTTCGGGCTCTCGGCCTTCGCTGTATACCTCGTCAACAGGCCGGAAAGAACCGGGACGCGAAGCTCTTGAACATAGGGACAAAATTGATCACCCCAAACGCCCGCGACCGGTTCGAGCGGCTGCATGCAGAAATCCGCAATCGGATCTGCCTGCTGGACTACGCCCCCGGAATGCGGCTGTCGGAACAAGTCCTTGCAGAGGAATTTGGTGTCAGTCGCACACCATTGCGCCGGGTGCTGGTCCGGCTTGAAGGCGAAGGGTTGCTGCAATCGGTGCAGGGCGTCGGGACTTTCGTCACCGATGTCGAGATCGCAGAACTGGAACAGACCTATCGGCTGCGTCTGGAACTGGCGGAACTGACGGGCCGGCTGGACCCGGTCCAACCCGACGCCGCCCTTTGGTCGGAATTTCGTGAACTGGCGGACCGCTCGCACGCGCTGATCGGTGACCCCGATCCGCGTCATTTTGCCCAGATCAACATGGATTTTTTTCTCGCGCTCCTGCGCCTGACCGAAAACGAACCTCTGCGCGACATCAGTGAAAGACTGTATTTCCGAACTGCGCGCATCTGGCTGAAATCGATCAAGGCCTCGACGATCAACATGAGCGAGGAGGCCATTTTGTTTAACCGCGAGGTGGACGACATTCTGACGGCGCTGCAGGTCGGTGACCTTCACGCCGCGTCGCTTATACAGCGGGCGCATATCTCGATGAGTTTTCAGCGAATGCTGATGGGGGTTGTGGCGCACTGAGAGGTTGGGCGGGGAGCCGGCCAGAAGAAGGCCACGCCACACGGCGGAATTTGCCTTCCGGATCTTTGCGCGGTTTAGGAGAAATGCCAAACGAAGCTGCGCGGGGGCGGGCTCTGATTTCCCGTCGTGTCCGACATCAGCGCCCTTGGGACATTTGAGTTGATTTCGTAGCGGAGGGTTTTGGGCTCATCGTAACCGCCAAGGAGTGGAGATGAGACAGAAACCCGGAACAGTGAAGCCGACGGCTGAGGCCGTTGTGAAGGACATTCGCCGGCGCACGCGGAAGCATCATTCAGCCGAAGAGAAGATCAGGATCGTGCTGGAAGGGCTGCGTGGTGAGGAAAGCATAGCTGA